>JACRBK010000684.1 GCA_016234525.1 Chloroflexota bacterium | reverse complement strand
TTACCGCCCGGCGCGCCCAGATAGGCAATCCACCCGCCGTCCGGCGACCAATCGCTTGAGGCTAACCAGTCGGATTTTTCGGTCAACTGGATCACATCATTGGCCTGACGATCCAGGCGGTACATATCCGCCGCGCCGTCACGCTCGACTGAGACAGCCAACTGCGCACTGTCCGGCGCCCAGGATGCATACCAGCCGTTGGCCCCGAAGAAATTCGTCAGTTTGCGCACGTTCGAGCCGTCGGCGTTCATCACATACAGTTCCGCCGCCCCGCTCCGGCTGGATGTGAACGCGATCTCGGTGCCATCCGGTGACCACGCGGGATACGTATCGACGGCGGGATCCTCCGTTAAACGCAGGGGATCGCTGCCATCAGCATTCATCACGTAAATTTCGGAGTTGCCATCTCGATCTGAGACAAATAGCAGCCGGGTGTTATCCGGCGACCACGCCGGGTCGGAATCCGAGGCCGGGTTATCGGTCAAGCGCTGCACATTGCCGCCGTCGGGGTCCATCATGTAAATTTCCAAATTGCCATCACGCGCCGAATGGAACGCCAGCCGCCCGCCATCGGGCGACCACGTCGGGCCACCATCCAGCGCGGGATTATCGGTCAGGCGGCGTACCGCGCTGCCATCGCCTGCGGCAGCATAAACTTCGGGGTTACCGTCGCGCTCAGTGGTAAAGGCTACTTCCCACCCGTTAGCCGGGGGTGAGAAAAACGCGATCTTGCCTGTCTCAATCACGTTCACGTCCGCGCCTGTGCCGCTGGAAACGAGCAGCGCGCCGTTCGCGTCAGTCACTTCTAACGAGGCGACATTGATCGCCGCCGTGCCAGGGATCAACCCGCCGACTTCCAGCGAGAACAACAGATCGCCTGATCCTGCTGCGCCGGAGACCGCATACCGCACGATGCCTTGCGCATTGTCGATGGTCTTTTCTGACTCCAGGGGCTGCTCGCCTAAAAACGGTCCGGCAGTGGTATTCAATATGCGGATCATGGAGCGATCAAAGTTGAGCGCCACCGTAAATCCTGCGCAAGACCCGGCAGGACACGCGATGCGCGCTTCAACTATTGCTGTCTCAGCCACACCGACCTCTGCCGCCGCCAGGGTCACGGTAATTCCGCCCTGTGCCTGGCTGATCCCGGTGGGCATCAGCGGCGCGGCGAGCATCAGCGCCAACAGCACCAGGGAACTATAACGAAAATAGCGCATCATCTACCCTCCATCGGTGAAACCATCTGATGAGTAGAAGATAGCACAAATAGATTGATTAATAATATCAATATTGTAAAAAACATCACATAAAGGGTTTATTCAGTGAGCCTCACACGAGAGAAAATGGCCGGGCTGTGGTAACGGGTGAGGCCGCTGCTAAATTGATATTTATTGGGCAGGGCAATGCACTTTTACTATTTAATCAGGTGATGCAGCCAAAAGCAGGGCGCGGCAAGCCGCGCCCCTACGAAAATCTGCCCGGCTGCGGTCCCCTCTCCAACCGAGTTGGAGAGGGGGTAGGGGGTGAGGCCGATTTTAAATTATACCTATTGGGGCGACGTAAGCATCGCCCCTACAACAAGACATGACTCCCCCTTTCTCTGCGCAGCGGGGAAAGGGGGTCGGGGGGATAGGGGTAAAACCCTACTGCACGCTGTAAACGGCAGTCGCGGAACAGCTTTTACCCGCTGAGAATGAGAGGGTTGTGTTAGTACCGCTCCCGCAGCTTCCTTCCCAGCCAAAAAAACCGCCTGTCGAACTACCAGATGGCGCGGTTAGCTCGACAGTGGTGCCGGGTGTATAGCCGCCTGAACCACAATTGGACGGAGTACGTGAGATAGAAACACTGATCGGAAACCGAGTTCCACCCTCATCATGTACCGCCGATGTCCTCACATACACGCATCCGTCATCGGGATTGCCGCCCTCCACCACCGGGGCGCAAGTCGCCGGATCCCACAGACATTGACCTTCCGGTGACGTGACACATTCACTCTGCGGGTGATCGCATGTAGCACACGATCCACACGCGCCCCAGCCACTCTGTGAAGTCTGTACTTGCGGCTGTGCGGCTGGCTCCTCGCCAAAAACCACCGGAGACGGATCAACGATGGGCAGACTATCACAGCCGCCGGTCAATTCGACCTGATCTTTGGCGACCCACAGGCTGTGTATCGATTCGTCAGCGCTGAAAGCCAGTTTATCCAGCTTGAACCAGACCAGATTCGTTTGATCAATATAGATGCCCAGGGCTTTCACCGAAATCTTGGGCATATAGTCAAAGATGCTCCGGTCGATGCCCGGCCCCAGGCGCACCGATACCGATGCATTGGCTGGCATGAGGACACATGGTTCGGCGGAAACTGCCGGAGATTCGCTGACAACTGGCTCAGGCTGCGCGACCATGCGCCAATCGGGATCATAATCATCGGCGGGATTGTCGGTGATGCGGAACAAATACTGCCCCTGGTTATCCATCACCAGCAGGTCTTGATTGCCGCCCGGCGCCCCCATATAGCCGATCCAGCCGCCGTCCGGCGACCAGTCGCTAGAGGCTAACCAATCGCCTTTTTTGGTCAGCAGCGTCACATTCTGGGCCTGCCGATCCAGGCGGTACAGGTCC
Organism: Chloroflexota bacterium; assembly: GCA_016234525.1. Taxonomy (GTDB): domain Bacteria; phylum Chloroflexota; class Anaerolineae; order Aggregatilineales; family Aggregatilineaceae; genus JACRBK01. The sequence goes on along the minus strand of JACRBK010000684.1, from coordinate 1,412 downwards.
GAACTGCCGTCGCGCTCCACTGAGAGCGCCAACTGGGCGCTGTCTGGTGCCCAGGACGCATACCAGCCATTCGAGCCGAACAGGTTAGTCAGTTTGCGCACATTCGAGCCGTCCGCGTTCATCATATACAGTTCGGCGGTCCCGCCCCGGCTGGATGTGAACGCGATCTCGGTGCCATCCGGTGACCACGCGGGATACGTATCCACGGCGGGATCGTCCGTCAAACGCTGCGGATCGCTGCCATCGGCATTCATCACGTAAATTTCAGAGTTGCCGTCTCGATCCGAAACAAACAGCAGTTTCTTGCCGTCCGGTGACCACGCGGGATCGGAATCCGAGGCCGGGTTATCGGTCAGGCGCTGCGCGGCGCTGCCATCAGGCGCCATGACGTACACTTCCAAATTACCATCACGCGCCGAATGGAACGCCAACTGCCCGCCGTCCGGCGTCCAGGTCGGGCTGCCGTCCAGCGCGGGATCATCGGTCAGGCGGCGTAGGCTGCTGCCGTCAGCGGAAGCGACATAAATTTCAGGATTGCCGTCGCGCACGCTCACAAAGGTGACTTCCCAGCCGAGCGCCGGGGGCGAGAAAAACGCAATCTTGCCTGTCTCAAAAACGTTCAGACTCGCGCCTGTGCCGGTGGATACCAACAGCATCCCATTGGGGTCTTTGATTTCCAGCGCCGCGATATCGATTGTCGCTGCGCCAGGGATCAACCCGCCCACTTCCAGCGAGAACAGCAGATCGCCCGATCCGCCGCTGCCGGAGACGGCATAAGTCACGATGCCCTGCGCGTTATCGATGGTTTTTTCTGACTCTAACGGCTGCGCGCCCCAAAACGGCCCGGCAGTGATCGTCAGCACGCGCATCACAGCGCGATCATAGTTGAGCGTAATCGCTGCCTCGGCGCATGACCCGGCAGGACACACGATACGCGCTTCGACTACCGCTGTTTCGGCAACACCGACTTCAACCGGGGACAGTGTGACGGAGATGGTGTCCTGCGCCTGCGTGATCCCGGCGGGGATCAGCGGGGCAGCAGCGAGCAGCACGAATAATACGACCCAGGCAAGCCTAAAGGACTTCCTCATTTTATGTAACCCCTTTTTGTTTTTTGACTAGACCAAAACCGCTACTTTCTATCATAACGCAACTTGGTATATAAATTCGTAAACAAGTTAAAAAAAAGTGTAATACGTCACCTCCGGCCTGTTGCATCCTGGCGTGGCTTGCGTTACAGTCCTGTCCGATGAGAACGAACACTTGTGATGGGGATCATTTTTTTTAAGGAAAAACACCTATGTCTATTCGTTTTGGAACCGACGGCTGGCGGGCCGTCATCGCAGAGACCTTTACATTTGGCAATCTGCGATTGGTGGCGCAGGCGGTCGCTGATTATGTGAACAAACAGG
>JACRBK010000679.1 GCA_016234525.1 Chloroflexota bacterium | reverse complement strand
GGTCGAGCGTGGATTAGCGGCGGTGCGCGACGCGATGCAGCGCCACCAGATCGATCCGCATAAAGTAGTCGAATATTCGGCGTGTTTTAAAGTGCAGGCGTTTTTGCCGCCGAAATAAGCTTTGAGCGGTCAGCGGTCAGCGGTCAGCAAGAACAAGTTCACAATCTTCAGTTCACAGTTATCAGGTATCAGCAGGGGCAGGGTACAAGAACAGTCCCTCCCCTTTGATCCCCTCGCTGGAGAGGGGGAAAACCGGGCGCAACAAGCGGCGCCCCTACATAGGCCAACTCCCCCCCTTTCTCTGCGCAGCGGGGAAAGGGGGAGCGATGCGCAGCATCGACGGGGGATAGGGGTAAATCAAGATCGACCACACTCTATACCCGTTCTACCGGAAAGCAGCGCCCCTACCATCCACAACCCTGCTCTTGCTGAAAGCTGAGCGCTGACGGCTGAAAGCTGAGCGCTTACTTGTACCGCAAAATCTCCGATATGGTTTGCCGCGCCGCCAACATCGCGGGGTAGAGCGTCGCCAATGTGGTGATAAGGATCATGCTGCCCAATCCCAAAACGGGGACAAACCAGACATATTGAAAGCGGATCAGGTCGCTGAAAGGCATGGTCGTCACCAACAGGCCGGTCAAGAAATAACTGAGCGGCAGCCCGGCGACCCACGCCCCCACGCCGATAAACAAACCTTCGAGCAAAAACTGAAACAGAATGGCTTCTGAGGTCGCGCCTACCGACCGCAGTACGCCGATCTCGCGCTGGCGATCAAATACGTTGACAGACATGATCGTGAGCAGGCCGATCCCGCCCACCAGCGCCATCAGCAGCGCCGCGAGGCTCATCATGCCGCTGATACCGAGCATAGTTTGGGCGACACGCTCGCTAAAACTGTCCTGATTCCGAAAAACGGGGTGGACGGCAGTATGATTGCCGTTCAGGGCCGGATCAAAAAGATCAATCTCGAACGTGTCCGGGATGATCTTGTCATAATTAAATTCGGCCAGTTCCGCCAGCCGCCACCACAACAGCCCGACCACTGCCGGATGATCACGATCCACCTGGGGCGGAATCGAGTCGCCAAACAGGGCCATCTGTGCGGGCGTAATATCTAACACGGCTAGCACGGTGAAACGTTCTACATCGCGGGGGATGAGGATGCCTTCGACCAGCCCTTGTTCAGGGAGCAGCAGGTCGATCACATCTCCCACCTGCCAGCCGCCCGCCTCAGCAACCGCCCGGCTGATGATGATACCCGTAGGATCGTCACCGAGCGGCACATTCAATAACTGCCCGGCCTGCTCATCTAAACCAATGGCCCACAAACCGTTTTCGCCCCAGGAGACGCTGCTGTCAATTTCTATTGGTTCCCAATAGGCATTAGGGGTAGGCGCTTCGCGGATTTCACCCACAAAATCTCGTAGCTGCTGCCATTCCATAAAGCCGATCTCCAGCGGAAAATCGGCAATGCCGACAATGGGAAAAACAGCGGTGTTATTCGGAGATTGCAGCGTCAGGCTGTCCCCGATGGTTTTACCATACGTTTCGGCGGCGCTGGCGGCGAGGATCAGCCCCTGCGTGGTCGTCTCCGGCGACCAGACCGCGCCTTCGCTCAGCGTGATCTGTGGCAGATCGCTTAAATCCAGCCCGGCGATAAACAGCGTATCCGTCGCTTCTTCACTCTCCGCGACAGGTTCGCCGATCGGCCCATCCAGTTCAGCGGTTTTGTCCTCTGGCTCATGCATCACCTGGAGTTCAACCGCCACGCCGGGTTGAACCGCCTGGACTTTGGGTTCCATGAACAACGACTGCCGCAGATCAGATACATCCATACTTTCGAGCGTGACGGCAACTTTACGCCCCAGGCGCTCATCGACATATTTCAACACATCGTCCAGCGTGTCAACCACCGCCAGCATCGACATAAACGCAGCTCCGGCAGCGGTTAATGCTGTAAAGGTGAGCGCCAGGCGGACTTTGTGCTGAAATATCCGGTTGATCACCTGGATCAGCGGGACCGGCAGTGGGGCTAACTTGATCAACCAGGGCAGCAGCCCGCGCCCATAATCGGCGCGAATGCCCGTATCGAACATGGTGTCTAGAATAGGAATCTGGCTGGCGCGCCAGGCCGGAATAAACGCGGTTAAGAACGGCATCAGCAGCCCCAACGCCAAACCGCGCCCGATCGCTTCCCACGATGGACCGGCATCCTGTAAAACAGTATTTGCCAGCGGGGCCAATTGTCCGGCGGCCCACTGCCCGGTCATGCTGCCGACGATCACACCCGGCACGGTCCCGATCAGGCCATAACACAACGCCTGCCCCAGGTAAATAATCAGAATATGCAGGCGGGTTGCGCCGATTGATTTCATCGCGCCTACCTGGCTGCGCTGGCGGGCGATCATCACGTGGATGATGTTCGCCACCAGCAGGCAGGCCACCGCCAGCAGCAGAATCGATAATGCGGAGAGGATGCGCGCGATCTGTTGGATGCTGACCAGAAAGGGGTTCTGCGCCGGGTCGGTGCGGACATAATATACAGCCCGGTAGGGGGTTTGTTTTTCGAGCGTTTTTCGAAAGTCGGCGGAATTCTGGCGCGCGGCATAAAAGTCGGTATAGCGCACATAGAATGAACTGAAACCGCTAAAGCCGATCCACTGGCGGGCGTCTTCATACGAGGTATACATGCTGTGCGAGCCATCTCCCCCGCCGATATACATATACGGCTGGAAGACAATGCCGACCACAGTCACCGGCTGAAACGTGCCATCGACGGCCTGCTGCTCGATCACGCTGCCCGGCGTAAGATCGTACTGTTTTGCCATGCGGCGCTCGATGGCAATTTCTGCCTGCCCGTCCCTGGGATACCGCCCCGCAACCAGGCGCACCGGCTCCAGGTGGACTGCCCCAAACGGTTCGGAATAGGCGTATAGTTCCCCCTGGATGGAGCCAGACTCACCGGGCTGCCGCCACTGGATGTTATAGACGGCCTGGGCTTCGATCTGCACGACATGGGGCAGTTGGCGCAGCGTCGCCAACACCTGCTCGTTATTGATCCGCGCGCCGGGTACGGTATCCACAAAGACGCGCAGCATCGCCATCTCGCCGGGGCGCAGATCGCGTTTTAGCTGTTGGCTGAGCAACTGCCCAACGGTGGTCATCACGACCACGCCCAGCACCCCGACAAAAACACTTGATGATACGAGCAGAGTACGCCACCAGCGAGCGCTGATGTCGCGCCAAATTTTCCGGCCCGGAGTACGAAACATGACTTGCTTACCAACAATAGATAACAATAATCCTGCTCATTATAAATGGGCAGGAGAGGACAATCAAAAAAACAAACGCTCACCGAAGTGAGCGCCTGT
>JACRBK010000678.1 GCA_016234525.1 Chloroflexota bacterium | reverse complement strand
GGTGGAAAGTTCGTACCTTCTAATGGACAGGCCAGCGTCACGCTGCCCGATCTGAGCGCCGGAGGCAGTATCGGCGTGCAGTTGATGGTCGATGTGATGAAAGATGCCACGGCAGGGCCGAATACTATCCCGATCACCATGAGCTACCGGGATTTCAGCGGCGAAATATACACCAGCAAAGCGAATCTCAGTGTCGTGATCAGCGACTCTGCCGAGGTACCGCAGGTCGTTTTGTCGAGTTACAGTATCGCCCCCAGCCCGGCCAGACCCGGCCAGACAGTGATGATTAATGGGGAGGTGCGCAATTCGGGCAGCGCAGTTGCCTCTCAGGTGTTGCTGCGCATCGCCGGGACTGAAAATGTGCTGCTGGCGGGATCACAGGGCGACACCCTGCCGCTAGGCGATATTGCCCCTGGCGCGAGTATTCCGGTATTGCTGCAAATGGTGGTCAAGAGTGATGCCAAGCCCGGCCCACAGCCGCAGCCGGTCAGCCTGACGTATCTGTTGGAAGGGACTGCAAAAGAAGTCCCCGGCAGCCTGACGGTGGAAGTCGCCAAGACCGCCGCCGAATCACCGCTGATCTTGCTGCAAACGTTCAGCACTGGCAAAGATTTTCTGAGGCCCGGCGAAATCTTCGATCTGTCGCTCACTCTAGAAAATGTAGGTAAAGGATCAGCCGAGGAGTTACTGGTCACGTTTGGCACGGTTGAGAATTCGAGCGGCAGCGGAACCGGAGACGGATCAGGCAGTGGATCGGGCAGCGGCTCAGGATCAGGCTCAGGGACGGGCACCACACAGCCGAGCGCAATTTTCGCTACGATGGGCGGCGGTGGAACGATCTATATCGGCGAACTCGGCGCCGAAGGAGAAGAGACTTCTCTGGAGCAGAAATTTATCGTCAGCGGAACGGTCGAGAGCGGCATTTATAACCTGCCGATTACGCTGCGCTACCAGAAAGAAGACGGAACCGCCGGACAGAATACGGTTTCCGCCAGTATGGTGGTGATCGCTCTGCCCCGTGTTCAGATCACGCTGAATACCCCGATCCCGGAGATGGTCAACGCCGGGGAACCGATCATGCTGGAATTTGAGATCGCCAACAGCGGCACAAAGACGTTTAACCTGATCAAGACGACAGTGGAAGCGACCAACGCCGACGTGATTGAGGGACAAGAAACTATGCTTGCCCCGGTCAAGACTGACAGCGACACTTCCTTTATGGGGCAAGTGATGGCCCAGGCAGAGGGTCCGGTTACGATTACGGTGAAAGTTCATTATCTGAACGATCTCAACCAGGAAGACGCCCTGGTGTTAACGTATGAAACTGAAGCAATGCCGCTGCCGGAGGAACCCACGGACACCGGGGAGCTGCCGGTAGACGTTCCCCCACCCACGGAAGAATCCGAAGAAAAAGATGATACCATCGGGCGGCTGCTGTTGGGCCTGTTGGGTCTAGGCAGTTAGACCAGGGGTATAGAGGGATAGATTATGTTTGGGGAACTGGCACGGCTGGCGATTGGAAATTTGCGACGAGCAAGAGCGCGCCTGTTCATGACGGCAGGTGGAGTATTGGTAGGAACCACCGCCGTCATCATCCTGGTGTCGCTGACCTTCGGGCTGCAACGTTCGGCAGAAGCGAATATCGCGCAGAACAGCGTGTTGACCGAGATCGAAGTTTATCCCTCGTGGAGCCAGGACCCAGAGGCAAAAATTCCGCAGCTTGATGTGGCTTCTATCCGCTCCTTCTGGCAGATTCCCGGCGTAGCGGCGGTGATTCCCCTGCTCGATCTACAAGGTGGAGGGCAGCTTATCTCTGATGATTATTGGGGATGGGGTCAGGTCATCGGGATCGATCCATCGCTGCTGCCCTATCTAGGGATCAACCTGGATCAAGGCGAACTTTCGCTGCAATCGGGAAGTGTCCTGGTCGGCGCAAAAGTGGGTGAGAATTTCTATGATCCTGAATCTACCAGCGACGAATGGACTCCGATCACCGTCGATCTGATGGCGCAGCCCTTCGAGATTCAGATTTACCAATACAGCGCAACGACCACCGCCACCCGCGAGATTGAGGTGACATCAGCCGGGTTGATCCAGGCCGGGACCAATTATGACTATACGATTCTCGCGCCGATCAACGATGTGATTAAGTGGAACGAGTGGAGCAGCGGCCAGACATTCGATCCTAAAACCTTCACCTTTGGGCGGGTGATCGTGCGGGCCAAAGATCGCGAAACCACTAACCCGGTTTCAGAAGCGATCCGCGATTTAGGATTTGGAACCGGCGGCATGGGCGAATATCTGAACCAGCTTAACCGCTTTTTCCAGACGATGCGCCTGATGTTGGGCGGGGTCGGCGGCGTGGCGCTGCTCGTCGCGGCCTTCGGTGTGGCGAACACGATGACCATGGCGATCCTCGAACGCACCAAAGAGATCGGCTTGATGAAAGCAATTGGCGCGACGGATCGTGATGTGCTGACGATTTTTTTGATCGAGGCTGGGCTGGTGGGGTTGGCGGGCGGGGGATCGGGTGTAGGATTGTCGTTTTTTCTGCGGAATATTATCAACCGCGCCGTCTCCAAACCACCCGAACCCGGCAGCGGCGGTGTCACCGATTTTTTGCCGTTTGACACCTCGCGTATCGGCGGCAATCTGATCATCATTCCGAATGAATTGGCGCTCGGCGCAGTGGCGATGGCGGTCCTGGTCGGCATCTGCGCAGGTCTGTACCCTGCCATGCGCGCGGCCCGGATGCAGCCGGTGGTGGCCCTGAAATCAGAATAACCGGGAAGTGCCTAGAATTTGCCCTTTTGGGGCGACCCGTAATACACTTGCCGCATGATGAATCAAACAAATCCCATGCGCAGGATCATTCCCCTGGTTATGGCACTATGCCTGATCGGGGTGTTCGGTGTGTCCCTGGTGACACATGCCCATTTTTTGCTGCAAACCGACTCCACCCCTACCCCACCCGCCGCG
>JACRBK010000683.1 GCA_016234525.1 Chloroflexota bacterium | reverse complement strand
GATGCTCGAACAAGAAATGCAATTGGGCGAACTCAAGTCGCGTTATGTAGCGATGGCCGCTCACGATCTGCGCAACCCGCTGGCCGCGATCCAGACCGCGATTGATGTGTTTGCGAAGTACAGCGACCGGCTGACCGAAGATCAGAAACAATCCCGGTATGACCGCATAAGAGGCAGCATCCAGGTTATGGTGGCGATGTTGGACGATATTCTGACTATCGGGCAGGTGGAATCCGGCAGACTTAAGTTTAATCCTGCCCCGTTAGAGCTGATCAGCTTCTGCCAAAATTTGGTGGCGGAAATCAGGCAGGTGACCCATGCCCCCCAGGTGATAGATTTTTCGTACCAGGGAGACTTTGTCATGGTAGCGATGGATGCTAAACTGCTGCGGCATATCCTGGCAAACCTGTTATCCAACGCGATCAAATATTCCCCGGACGAGGGGGCTATTGTGTTCACAGTGTCATGTGAACACGATGAAACCATCTTCTTTGTCCAGGATCAGGTGATCGGCATTCCCCAGGCGGATCAAGCGCGTCTGTTTGAGGCATTCCACCGGGCCGACAATGTAGGCAACATCCCCGGCACCGGGTTGGGGTTGGCGATTGTCAAACAGTCGGTAGACCTTCACGGGGGGACGATCACATTTACCAGCACCGAGGGGTTAGGGACGAAATTCACCGTTACCATTCCCCAGCCGCCGCAATCCAACTAACGAAGACATGCGCCGGGAATCTGCATCCCGGCGCACACAGACGAAATAGAATGGCTAACGGCTCGCCCATAACATGCCGCGCTTGACGATCTCACTCGCTTCGGGAACATCAAAGTCTAGCCGCACATGACCCAGCGAACAGTAAAATACCCGGCCCTGGCCCCACATGCGTTTCCAGACCACCGGCATCACACAACCCGCGATCCAGGGAGCGTGATCGCCGCTGAAGGTGGTGGTCGCCAGCACTTTGTTCGAGGGATCGACGTGCATATAATACTGTTCTGAGTGCATTTTGAAGTCGGATAATCCTGCCGTGATGGGATCATCGTGATCGGTGATGTTCACTTCATAATCAATAACATTGCCCGGATGCGCGACCCACTGCCCACCTACCATGAATTGATAGTCTGGATTGCCACGAAAAGAATCGCCCATGCCGCCATGCCAACCCGCGATTCCCACGCCGCTTTTAACCGCTTCGAGCAGCCCTTGTTCCTGCTCACGCGAGATCGTTCCCATCGTCCAGACCGGCACGATCAGGTTATAGGAGCGCAGTTTTTCGACGTTCAAATAGGCATCGAGTGTGTCCGACAGATCAACGGCATAACCGCACTCGCGCAGCACATCCGCAAAAAAAGCAGAAGTCTCGCGGGGTTGGTGTCCATCCCATCCTCCCCAAACCAACAAGGCCGATTTCATAAAGTTTTTCTCCTGACAGCATCTTATTTGAGCAAAATACAGATTCTTGAAATTTTACTATAATACCTCTTTGAGAGGGTTTAGACAGGGCGATACACCAATGAACTCAAAAGAACGTGTTTTGACCGCGTTTGATCACCGCGAACCGGATCGTGTTCCGGCGTGGCTGGGCATGTCGCCAGCGTTTCAGCGGCGGGCCAGAGAAGAACTGCAACTGCCGGATGATGAAAGCCTCGCCGTTTATGTAGGTGACGATTTCCGGCGCGTTTTTGCCCAATACGCCGGACCGGATCACGTCAATCCTACTCTGAATCTGCCCCCCGGCGCGACCTACCGTTCAGTGTTTGGTATTTTGCGGCATGGGTATGAAGGCGGCCAGCCGATGAATCACCCGTTGGAACACGCTGCCACGACCGCCGAGATCGATGCTTATCCCTGGCCCGACCCGGCATGGATGGATGTATCGTCCATTCGCGCCGAGGCTGAACATTACGCGGCTCAATATGCCATTCTAGGCGGCGACTGGTCCCCGTTCTGGCACGACGCGATTGATCTGCTCGGCATGGAAAATTTGCTGTACAAAATGTTCGATGCGCCTGCCCTGGTTGATGCGGTGCTGGAACATCTTGTCGATTATTATTTTGGCGTCAGCCAGCGCATTTTTGAAGAAGCCGCCGATCTCATTGATATTTTTTTCATCGGCAACGATTTTGGCTCGCAGGTTGGCCCGTTGATCAGCGACAAACTGTTCCGGCGGTTTCTGCTGCCGCCGCTCAAACGCCTGATCGATCTCGGTCATGCCCATCACTTAAAAGTGCTGCTTCACTGCTGCGGCGGTTTCGAGCCGCTGATTCCGGCGATGATCGAGGCCGGGATAGACGGCTTGCAGGGTTTACAGCCCTACTGTCGCGGCATGGATCCCGCAACACTCAAGACGCGCTATGGGGCCGATCTGCTGATGATGGGGGCGATTGACAGCCAACTTGTGATCGAACAAACGCCCGCCGCCGTCAGCGCCGAAACGCGCCGGATTCTCGACATCATGAAGCCGGGTGGGGGATATGTTGCCTCGCCCAGTCATGATTATGTGTTGGCTGAAACGCCAGTCGAAAATGTGATGGCGTTGTACGACACTGTGCGCGAGTACGGGATGTATTAAACGTATTGTGGGGCGCGGCAAGCAGCGCCCCTACGAAAACCCGGTAGGCTGTTATCCCCTTTCTACCAGCGCAGCGCAGTGGAGAGGGGGCAGGGGGTGAGGCTACTCATACCGTCCGTATAACTCCGCCGCTTCCATCATCGCATTGATATTTTCCAGCGGTGCGCCGGGCGGGATGTTGCTGCCGTCTTGGATAATCAATCCCCGGCAGGGGCCAAGCTTTTCGATCACGCGGCGGGTGGCTTCGCGGACCTGTTCCGGCGTGCCGGATTCGATCAACATCGGGTTGACATTGCCGACCAGCACCACGCGCCCGCCCATCACGTCCGCGATCCGGTCTAGATCGACCTGATACCCAAACCCCTGCAACTCATCGATTTTGAGATCATCACGGAAAATTTCGAGCAGATGATTGGTCTTGCCGCACATGTGCAGGCTGAGCCGCCCATCAAAATGAAAACGCAGCTTCTGGTTGTAGGGCAGGGCGAATTCGCGGAACGTGTCAGCCGAGAGTGATACGGCCAGATCATCCGTCCAGGCGAAGTTACGCGGGCGGCCCAACTGCATTTGTTCGGCGCAAAAATCCTGCCATTCGATCATCTTGTCGGTGACGATGCGCAGCACCTCGTGTAAAAATTCCGGGCGTTCATAAACGGCGGTAAACACTTCCACTGCACCCATCACATCCCCCGCCACGCCGAACGGCCCATCCGAGGTATTGGTCAGGGCCGGATTCGCGCCAGGATAAAAGACCGGGCCGCCCTGAAACCGCACCGGGTATTTTTCGGCAGCAGCGATCATCGCATTGCGATAGGCGATCTGTTTGCCATTGATCCCGCCGTGAATGTAATCCATGTCTTCCATGCGGCGCAGATCAGCGTCCGTCTTGACCCAACCTTCGCCGACCCAGGGAATATCATCATCTGGGAAATGGACTTCACAGCCCAGGCTGCCCGCCTCAAATGTGTTCTGAAAGTCGGTCCACGCGCCGACCCACGCCCCGGTGATGCTGTGCGCGTCGGTGCGAATGTTTTCCAGCAGCCATTTTTGCGCGAGAATCTGCGTGCGGAGCATCGTTTCGGGATCCGCATAATAATCGCGGAAACTCACGCCCACTTTAGGGACCAAAAAACGATGGGCAATCGCCGGGATCACCGGTACACGGTCGGGGGTTTCAAAACGCTGTGTCTTGGTCACGCGCTCGCGGCGCGCTTCGATTTCTTCTATCGGAACGGCTATTTCAATGATTTCAGTCATAAGTCACTCTTTTTAAGAAATTTAGGCAAACTGTTGGCGGGCGCGGGTCGCCCCCCATAAACAAATATTCCACAGATCAGCGACGGGCGCGCCCGTGTGCGGTAACGTATGCAGGTAGGGCGGGGGGCCGAATTCCGGCGTAAAGGTAAATACATCCGCGCCCCGTTCTAGCTGAAACTGGCGTATCTGCTGCCAATGTTTTTCATGCCATGCCAACTGGGGGGCGTATTCGGGCGCGGCGGGATCGGGAACCTGCGGCCCTTCTTCATAACCAACCCGCCCGTGAACATGAATCGCGCGTTGATTCGCCAGGACCAGCGCTTCGGCTTGATCGTCGGGCAGGCGCTCGCAGACGTTCACCCAATGGCTGTAATCGGCCACGATCTTGAGGGACGGAAATTCGCGCAGATAGAACGCCGTGTCCCAGGGGGAGAAAAACACGCGCCCACGATGAGTCTCGTGTCCCACCGGGATGCCGATAGACTCTTCCAGGCGCAGCGCGGTTTCAAAAAAGGCGCGGCCTTGCTCGCGCGAAAAACTGTCGCGCCCGCTGTGGAGGTCGATTTTCAGTGGGCCATAGTCCGCCAGCCGCTTGAGCGTCGGCTCTAGCTGATCACGGCTGTCTACTGCCGCGCCCAGGATCAAGGCGAGTTTATGCTCATCCAGGCGGCGCAAAAATTCAGCGCGCGGCATGTCTTCCGGCGGCGCGCCTTCTACGCCGTCATACCCGGCGGCGGCGATGCGCTCGATCTGTTCGGCGGCTGATCCGGTCATGCCCCAAAAGGCGCGAAAAACGAGTAATTTCATTTGTCCAGCTCCACATCGGTGCGGGCAAAGGCGCTGCAAATCAGCCGGAAATCCTCAGCGATCTCAAAGGCATCAATGTTGAGATAGTTGATGTATTCGGGATCGTGTTCGACGGTTCCGCTGATCACGCGCGTCATACAGGCGCGGCAGGTTCCGCTCAGGCAGCTATGCGCCAGAAAAATCCCGGCACGTTCGGCCCCTTCCATAATCGTTTCGTCCGGCGCGACTTCGAATGTTACGCCAGACTTGACCATCGTCACTGTCGGCACGCGGCTTACAACTCCTCTAATACGGCTTCATCCGCGACGACCGGCGCCCACTGCACATTCAGTTGATCGTCGGGAATGTCATGGATCATTTTTTCCACCACCGGATACAGCCGGTCAAAATAGGGCGCAAGCTGCGCTTCGGGATCATCTTTGTGGGCCAGCACAAAGTCGGCCATGATCTGGCGCGCTTCATCGGTCAGGCGTTTAAGTTCTTCGCGCCCGGCCTGGTCATCACCGAGCAGGTGTTTGAGCCAGGTATAACCGAAGTTGACGTGCATGGCTTCGTCGGCCCAATCATAATCCATATCCTGAATGCTGCCGTCATCCTGCGCCGATTCGAGTATTTTGATCTCGATCTGTTTGGTTCCGGCGCGCAGCAGCCCTTCTTCATAAAAATAGAGCAAGGCGAGCCGCTGGATCGGCGGCACACTGCCCAGCGCGTTATAGGTGGCATAGGCGAATGGGATCAGGTCCGGCACGTCCCATCCCCAGCTTTCGAGGGCGCGCCAACCCATCGTGCTGTGACGGGTTTCGTCCCAGGCCCAGCGCGCGAGGTCCAGATAAAACGCCCAGGTTTCGTTTTCGAGTTCCCACATAATCGAAGCCGGAACATCGGCGGCCCAGATTTCGTTAAAGTGGCTGATCGCCGACCAGACCTGCATCGCCACGCGCTGATCGAGCGCCTCGATTCGTTTCCAGGCGGCGATCCCCGCTTTATCGTATTTGTTTTCGTGGGGCAGGTGGAACAAGGCCGGACGCCAACGCGCGTCACGCTGCACGGTGCGCGGTACGACATAGGCCGGGCGACCTGCGCAGATGTGATTCTCAGGTCGGGCGGATTTTTCGCCGAGTCCATCGAACCCGCCGATACTGTCCAACCACCGGTACAGATACTCCTGCCATTGAGCATCCGATGGGCGTTCTGTCGGATGCACTGAGGTCACCAGCGCATCCATGCGCTCGATCTGAGCCTGTTGATCGAGCAGGATATGGCGCAGCCGGTAGACGGTGGGCGCGTCGTCAAGCGCGTCGGCGCGGTCAAGATAGGCATGATAACTCGCGACCAGCGCCGGAAGCACCACGTTGTACACCCCGGCGATAAATTCCTGGGTGTCGCTGGCTTTGGCGATCTCCGCCATAAACGCCAGCACATCGGCATCATATTTGCGGTCCACATCACGGCGCGGATAACGTAATTCAAGCACACGGGTGCGCAAACTGTCGGCGTGCTGTGCTGTCTGCCACAGGTCCGCGCTGAGTTGGCGCTTGAGGTCCCATTGGCTTGTGCCGACAAACCACGCGGCAAATGTGCGCATCAAGGTGCGCTCAGCGATGTAAAACCGTTTGAGAATCTGCGACGCATGATCGACGCGGGTATGGTCGGCTGTGCTGCGTGAAGGGGGTAAGACTTTTGCCATGATGATCGCCTCCAACTAACTCTCTTTGAACTGGTGCAGGCAGGGTAAGCCCTGCCTGATTTTTAGCCTCAGCCTTTGATCCCTTTCTAAAAACAGGGCGCGGCAAGCAGCGCCCCTACAAAACCCGGTTGGATGTGGTCGGGGTAGGGAGTGAGGCAATCCCCCACCCCTACCAAAACCCGCCCGGCGATCATCCCCTCTCCAACCCCGTTGGAGAGAGGGTTTAGGATGAGGCCGGTTCAACTTCGGGCGCTGTTTATGCGATACCTTGTGCGTGGCGCTGCTGCATTTTGACCGGCGTATTTTCCAGCATCCAGGCTTCCATGCGGACTTTGATCTGCTCTGGCGTTTCGGGATACTGGTAGGTTTGCAGCAGGACCGGGGTCCATTTTTGGCCCCAACGAATATGGAAATTCTCATCGCTCCAGTCATAACTGACGGCGGCGGCGGAGATTTCGTCTTCGATTTCTTCCCAGTGTTCGCGGTTGACGCGTTTTTCGGGCATTCCGTTTGGCTCGATGACCGTCGTCAGCAGCGCATACTGATCCACAGCAGGCAGGGTCATCATCACGTTGTAAATCTGGACAACCTGCGGCACGTCTTCGATCTTCATCCCCAACT
>JACRBK010000118.1 GCA_016234525.1 Chloroflexota bacterium | reverse complement strand
TTTGGCCCAACTGCCGCGCATCAATATCATGCCAGCGCCGCCGCAGCAGCACGAGCAGCAGTCCCAGTTCGATTAAAAAAACTGTGGAATAACCCAGCGCCAACCCGCCGACTCCCGTCAGGCTGGAGGCGAGATCGCGGTGCGAATCGCTCGCACCGTTGAGCGTGGTCAGCCCGGCTTCATAACTCCCGGCGGCATACTGTTCGCCCCAGGTGTTAAAACTGGTCCGCACGGTGTCCTCGAAACGGTAGGTATAAGCCAGATACAGCCCGCCCACGATGAGCACATTCGCCACTGCCGCGATCAGCGCTGCCCACAGCGGAGTCAGTGTGTCTCGATCCGCATAAAAACTGCGCGCGATCACTTCATGCAAACTTTGGAAGATCAACCCGAAGGCGAAAAATTGCAGCGCGCCATAGACCAGGGCGCTGTCATCCGCATCAAACGCGCCGCGCTCCAACAGGCTGATCAACGGTCTGCCGATCAAGATCAATCCCACCGCCGCCGGAATCGTGGCGATCAAAATAAAACGCAGCGCGCCAGACATCGCCCGGCGTTTGTTGTCCTGATCGCCCAGGGCGCTCAACGCGGCTAACGTCGGGAAAACAACATAGCCCATCGCGCTGCCGATCAGCGTTTCGGGGATGTTCATCAGACGGTAGCCCCAATCAAACGCGCTCACCGCGCCGCTGCCCATTCGAGACGCGATGTTGTTGAACACCAGTGCGTTAAATGTCACCACGCCCAATCCCGCCAAACGGGGCAGCATCAGAATAATCACGCGGCGCAGATCAGGATTACGCCAACCCAGGCGCGGCAGCCAGCGCATCCGGTAGTGGATCAGGCCGGGAATCTGGATGCTGAGGTGCATCGCCGAGCCGATCACCGCCCCCCACGCGATGCCATCCACGCCCAGCGGCCCGATCAAAAACGCCACGCCGAACAGAATCCCTACATCGAATAAAATCGGGGCCAGCGCGGGCAGCAAAAAATGATTATGGCTGTGCAGCACGCCCTGAAACATGCCGCTGACGCTGAAAATGATCGTGCTGATCAGCAATATCCGCATCAGCCGCACGGTTTGATCGACCTTCTCCGCATCAAAACCGGGCGCGGTCACATTTTCCACCAGCCAGGGCGCGAAGAAAAACCCGAAAATGCTGAGCAGGAAAGCCATCACAAACACAGTGTTGATCACATTGCTGGCGAGCCGCCATGCGCCCGCTCGATCTTCGCGCGCCAGAAGACCGCTGAAGATCGGGATAAACGCATAACTCAGCGCCCCACCGCCGATCAGTAACACGATCTGTTCGGGGATGCGGTTGGCGGTCACGTAGGAGTCCCATTCATCCCCCACGCCAAACACGCTGGCGATGATGAAGGTTTGCACCAGGCTGATCATTTTGGCGATGGTAAATGCGACCATCAGGATCGCCGTATTGCGTGCCATGCTGCGCGTATTCTGGGCAGCATGATGATCGCGCGCCGGAGCTTGAGAAGGATTTGGTTGATCGGTCATGGGCATCTTTCCGGGTAGGTGTGGAATCTCGTTTTAGCCCACCCCTATGTCCCCTCCCCACTGCGCGCTGGTGGGGAGGGGAAAATCAAGCAGCGCCCCTACAAAAATCTGCTCGGCTGCGGCAGGGGGATGAGGTCGCTCTTAAATTGACACTCATGGGGCAAGGCTTGCCCTGCCCCTACTGAAAACTAATCACTGAAAACAGTCAACGTGTTTAGCTGATCACTGACGGCTGACAGCTTATTTATGGGCTGGCGCTGGCGACGGTGAACGTCCCCGACTCGACCTGGGCTTTAGCTTCTTGGGCCGGGAAAAAATTCCGGTTATAGCTGAGCGCTTTGCCAAACAGGGAAAGGGCGGACTGAGAATCTCCCTGCGCGGCATAGGCCATGCCCTGCCAATAATACGATTCTTCGACATATTCGGTGGTCCCGATGGTCGCATTGGCCGAGGCCAGGATATCGCCATAACGCTCGGTGTGCAGATAGGCTTCATACGGTCCGAACTGGTACCACAACATTCGCCAGGGCAGGCCCAGTCGCTGCGCCTCATCAAAGGCATACGAAGCGTTATCGTACACCTTCAGATAGGTATAGGCTGTTCCCATGTTGAACCACGCCCATTCATCATCGCGAGTCTGGTCGGCTTCGGCGCGGGCAGTTTCAAGCGCCATCTGATAAGCGTAAGTCGGATCAACGTAGTTGCCTAACGCCGTGCGCAGCGCAAATTCCTGGTCGGGGCGGTAGATCACAATAAATACGCGGTTGAAGTGCCGCCATTTTTCATCTAAGGTGCTGTAGGGGTTGGGGCGGCCTTGTTCCTGGTTGCTGCCCAGAAAACTATCAAAGGTCAAAAAATTCTGCGCGTAATCATCATAACCGATCAGCAGCACATAATGCCCCATCCAATCATCGTTTTCCGGCTGGATACTTTCTTCGATGATCACCGGAAAACCAGCCGCCAACAGGCGTTTGAGCAGCGTGATATTGCCGCCGATGCGATACAGCGCTTTCACCCCAACGCGGCTGTATACCCCAGTAGATTGGTCGTTGACATAGCGCACCATCTGCCAGGGACTCACGTTTTTATCTTCAGTGTTGGGCTTCAGCCAATGGGCGGCGGTTTCTTGATTATCGCTCCACCCAAAATAGGACAACGCCATTGTGAGTGTGGTTGGGCCGCAGTTGTTCCACCCCTGCTGCTCATAACGAATATTCGACAGTTTAAACGTAGATGGCAGCGGAATATCGGTCGGTTGGATAGCGGCAGGCACCGGAGTCCAGACGGGCGCGGTGGCTGGCGTGGGCGAACTATAACTCGGCAGCGGCGTAGGTTCTTCGGTAAGGGCGGATGTCGGTACAGCCCCCACAGGAATACCCCCCTCTGCCGAGGTGGGAGCCAGGGTAAGCGTCGGGATCGGCGTGGACACCGGGCCGGTCTGCCCCCCTGATCCTAACAGATCAATCGTCGCTTCTGCGCCGGGCGTGACTCCGGTGGGCTGCTGCGTGAGCAAAAGCTGCTGGGCGGCGCTGCTGTCGCTGGCCCCGCCGAGCGTGGGCAGCACTTCAAACGGCACGGTAGGCCGCAGCGATTCAAAAGGCGGGAACATATCGATCAACCGCTGTTGGTAACGCGGTTCCAGGTCACGGACAAACGGCGGAAAAGCGATGATGAAGATCACCAGCGCCACCAGGCCAAATGCAGCAAACACGCCGAACATCGCCAGCAGCGCCTTCAACCAGTTGGGTCTTCCGCCCCCGCCACCCCGGCGGTAAGCCTGCGCCCGGCGTCTGCGCCGCGATCCGCGCAGCGGCATATCGAGTGAGCCAGCCGGACCAAGACGTTCAATATCATTCGGAACGGTAGAAGAAAGCCGTTGGGTTTCTGCCGTCGAGGTTTTATCAGTTCGGTTTGATGACATGCTGAAAATATCTCCTTCACTCTTTGGTGGTGCTGCGTCAATCCCGCCAAAAAGCGATCAGGCCGCTGCGCGAGCCTCTATTTTTACATCACTTTTAATACAACGTCCCCATCGCAGCCTGTTCTATCGTCGGATGCCGTGCCGCACTATAGCGCAATGTGGGCGAGTCTGCCAGAGTATATTTTTCCCACAAGGGGCGGTTGATGTCTTGATTTTACACCGTTTTGTGAGGTTCAGGGGCGGCGGCGCAGAATCGTACCCTATTCGGTGATTTTGCGTATGTAACACTTAGAGGCACTGCGGTCAATGTAGTGATGTAGGTCGTGCCCGGCACAAAGGAGCATGAATGGCACATCCGTTAGATAAGCGTGCCCTGCTGATCGCCTGTATCGAACAGGAATCCGCGAGCCTGTTCGCCATACTGGGCCGTTATGTGACGCGCATGGGGTTGGCGCCTTACCCCATGGCCGATCAGGTAACGCAGGAATTGGTCAACCAGGTGGTGGTCGAGGCGCTGCAAAACGCGCACCGTTTCGATCCATCCCGGCGGCCTGTTCCCTGGCTGTTGGGGATCGGGATCAACCTGATCCGCGAACAACTGCGTTACCGTGCTCACCATCCCGAAATCGCCGCCCGCGATCTGTTTGCGGATACACAGGCGGCATTGAGTGATGATGAGTTGTTCGAGCGTTTTGATACGCTGACGGAGGCCGGTCCTGCCGGGCAGGTCGAGCAAGAACTGGTCGTCGCTGAGCTGCTGGCTCAGCTTTCGGAGGAGGATGGGGAGATCGTGCGCTTAGCCATTCTGAACGATCTCGATAGTGCGGCGGTTGGCCGCCAGTTGGGGATCACCCCAGGGGCGGCGCGGGTAAGGCTGCACCGGGCGGTTCAACGTTTGCGCAGTTGGTTTGTTTCGCAAGGAGTAAAGGCCGATGAATAACCGCCAACGTGAGCTTCTGGCCCTGCGCTATCTGAGCGCATTAGAACACGGTGCGCTGGATGTGCTGGCCGATATTTTGGAACAAGCCGAAACTGACGCCGCGTTAGAGACGATGATCCGCGAAATCCACGCGGAAGATCGCCTGCCCGTGTTTGTCGCCCGCCCGTCCGCCCATGCTCATCCGGCTGCCAGCAAAAACGGCACACATCACTATCAACAGGAGAAAACAATGACCGTAAGTGTACTCACTCAAAAACGTTCGATGGCCCTGCCCTGGACGCTCGTGGCCACCGTCGGCGTGGTGATCTTGGGGCTGCTGGCGCTGATCGTCGGTGGCGGTTCTGATCCTGGCCCAGCCGCAACCAGCGCGCTGGTATTCCAGGCGACGTCAACGCCGGTCCCGGCCAACGATCCGGGCGCTGTCACCCCGCCACCTGTGGGCGAAGCCGTCGAAAAATCCACCCTGACGCTGCCGGTTGAGACAGAACAGGTCAACCTGGTGGTTGATGGTTGGGTCGGCAGTATTCAGATCGAAGCCAGCGCCGACGCTGCCGACGCGATCACTATTGATGTTATCAAACATGCCTGGAATCATGACGAGGAGCAGGCCGCGAGCCTGTTTGCGGCGCTGGATGTTTCCGCCGTCCGCGAAGGCGACGATTATCGGGTGAAGGTGAAAGCCGATGAAACAGCGCTTTTGGTGGGGAATCATGCGTGTTTGAACATCGACTGGACCGATCTGCCGCCGATGCCCCAAATCCTGCCCATGGTTCCCGCCCCGGACGAAAACCCGCTGGCGGTGCCCGATAATCCGGCTGAACGAGAAACGCCATCAACCGAACCCATCGAGGGGGATGATGAGCCGCCGATGCCGAGTGAACCCCTGCTGGTGCTGCCCGATGGTGTTGTACTGCCGGATTTAAGCGTGCTGGAAAACCTGCCCACTGATTTGCTGCATAACGTGACCGTTGGGTGCGGCGGGGCAAGCGTTGATCTGTTGATCACGGTGCCTGAAACCGTGAATGTTGAAGTCACATCACAGGTGGGTGAAGTACAGTTGGTCGGGGTCACTGCCCCTGATGACATCTCACTCAAGACGGAATTGGGCGCGATCTCAGTCGAAAATGTGACGGCTCATGGAGCGCTGACGGCTGAAACCAAATTGGGCGATGTTTCGCTGCTCAATACGACAGTGGGCGCTGATCTGAACCTGGATATTGAAGCCGGTCAATTGACACTCAACACGGTGACTACCACCGGGCCGATCACCCTGGACCTGGAAGCCGGATCGGTCAAGGGGAATCATCTGAGCGGCGGCAGCTTGCAGCTTGAAGTAGAAATGGGCGAAGTCGTGCTGGACGATGTGAAAAACTCCAGCGGGATCACCGTCGATGTGGAGTTAGGCAGTATCACGTTTGACGGTTTGATCGCCGGAACCGGGGCATATGAGTTCAAAACGGCTGCTGGGGCGATTAATGTCACGGCGCAGGCAGGCAGCGCGTTTTCCTTCGAGGCATCCGCCGAGGTGGGGAATGTAACAGTCGACCTGGCTGGCGTCGAACCTCGCATCGAGCGCGACATTATCAGTGTCAGCGCCAGCGGAACCTATAATCCGGCCAACGCCGAGGCCGCCGCCCTGACTCTCTCAACCGATGCGGGAGAGATTTCCCTGCACGATT
>JACRBK010000031.1 GCA_016234525.1 Chloroflexota bacterium | reverse complement strand
GTTGCTAAACAGGTGGATCACACCGATCACCTGCTCGCCAAACATGATCGGAACAGCCAGCGCCGAACGCGCTTTCGCGGGCTGCGCCTGAAAATCAGCGTCAGCATAATCATCGACCTGGATCACATCGTTGCGCGTAATGGCGGCACGTTCAATCGGGGCGATCTCGCGCAGGGTGCGGTTCTCGCCGAAACGCCGCTCAACTTCGGGATGATCCGCTATCGCCCAATCAGCGCGATCCGACAGCAGCACAATCGTGGCAGCGCCCGCGTCGGTTGAACGCAGCGCTTCCTGGCGGATCACGTCGAGAATACGATCCAGTTCAATTGTCTGGCTGAGTTCGTGACTCACCCGGCCCAGCGCATCGAGTTCTTGCAAGCGGGCGCGCAAGTCCTGGTCCGTCGCCTCATACATGCGCATACGGTCCAGCATCGCCGCGACCTGAGTCGCCATCGCCACCAGCAGTTGAACATCAGAATCGGTGAATGGTTCGGGGGAGGTGCGGTTCGCTATCGTCAACTCGCCAATACTGCGATCCTGGATCACCAGCGGAACCTGGATGCTGTTATGCAGCCCAGCCGCTTTGATCAAGCCTTGATACTGCGGCAGCACGCGCTTGTCATTGCGTAGTTCGTTGCTGACAAACGGCTGGCGCGATACCAGCACGCTGCGCTCGAACCCGGACGCATACGCATCGATCCGGTAGGTTTCGGACAGTTTAGCGCCCCAGGCATACGACGGCTCGATCACCAACTGGCCGGTGGATTCGTCCACCAGTGCCATTGTCACCACCTGCACTTCGAGCATGTTGGAGATCGCTATCATCACCGCTTCGACCGTTTCAGGGGTAGGAGCCGCCTGTGACGCGATCTCGGTGACGGCGCGCAGCCCTTCGGCCTCGTGGGTGCGGCGCTGCATTTCGCGGTAGAGCCGGGCGTTATCAATCAAAATCGCGGCCTGTCCCGCCAAAATAGACAGGAGCCGCGCATCATCTTCAGTAAAATCGGAATTGTCGATGCGGTTCGCCACCTGGATCACGCCCAGGCGGTTGCCGCCGACGACCAGCGTCGCCATCACTAAATGACGAATGCCCACCTGGATCGCCAGCGTGGACAGGTCTTCGGGTGATTCGGGATCTCGGCGCAGATCGTTGCTAAACCATGTGCTGCGCCCTAACCACAGGTTGCCAATCGGGCTGCCCGGCGGCGCGGGAAGCTGGTAAAATTTCACACTTTCAGGATCATCCAAACCATAAAACGGGGCCTGGCTGACTAACAGCCGGTCTTTAGGATCGTAGATCAACACCCCGCAGCGCTGCGCGTTGAGCAAATGCGCGATACGTTCGGTGATCTGGCTGTACAGGTCGGCAGTGCTGCGCAGCACACCAATTGCCTGGGCGATCTGCTGCAAACCGCCAAACTCGCGGGCGCGGCGTTGTTCTTCCTGATACAACCGCGCGTTTTCGGTGACGATAGCCGCCTGAGACGCAAACGACATCAGGGTACGCATATCGTCTTCGGTGAAACCCTGACCGCCGCGTTTGTTCGCCACCATCAACAGCCCGATGCGCCGCGTCCCGATGGTCATGGGGACCAGGGCCAGCGCATTGAGCCGCACCGCCTGCACAACGTCTTCAAACCCCATCGCACTGATCAGCGCCGACTGAGGATCGTTGGTAAACCACCAGGGAAGATGATGCCAGATCGTATAAAGTTCGGATTCGGAGTCCACTGACAGCTTGTATGAACGAATCAGCGCGTCGGGAACTCCATAAAACGGCGGCTGGCTGCGGAAAATCTGATCATCTTCCGAATAGAGCAGCACACCGCACAGTTCAACATCCATCAACCCGGCGATACGCTGGCTGAGCTGGCCGTACATTTCCGACGGCTCGCCCACCTGCCCCATCGCCTGCGAAATTTGTTGCAACCCACCCAATTCACTGATTCGGGCGGACTGTTCGCGATAGAGACGCGCGGCCTGAATCGCGGCGGCGATCTGCCCGGCAATCGCCATCAGCAGCGCCAGATCACGCTGACCGAAAGCGGCGCGATCCCGGTGGGTCAGTTCCAGCGTGCCGACAAACTGATCACCGATCAGCAGCGGCACGCCAAGATAACTCTGAAAATCACCCTGGAACGTCTTGGGGGCCACATCGGTACGCGCCGCCACATTGTTGATCAGGAGCGGCTGGCGGTACATGGCGATCCAGCCGGTATAACCTTCGCCGACTTCGTACACCGCTTCGGCATAATCAGCCGACGGGGCCAACATGCCCGTCTGGGTGCGGATCACAATGCGACCAATTGAGCGCAGCAGGCGACTTTGCGGCTGCCACAGGGTCAATTCCGCCGAGTCAAAACTCACCGTCTGTTCGATGCTTTGCAGGATGGTGCGAACGGTGTTTTGCAGGTCCAGCCCTACGCCCACCGCCAGACTGATGTCATTAAGAATCGCCAGCGCCCGCAGCGGGTCATAGTCGGTATACGCCTGAATAGCGGTCGCGACTATTTCGCGCATCACGATCACCATGCGCTGGCCTGCCCCGCCGGGGATGATATGTGACACCGCTTCGATCTGGCGTTGGCCCAACCGGAACGACGCATGACCCGGCCCGGCGAGCAGGTCAAGCAGCGAGTCGCTGGGTTGGATGCGCTGCGACATCAGGGTGAGGTTCGGTGTTCCACCGTCGAGTCCGAACCACTGGCGCGTCGCATCGTTGATATACACGATCCGCCCGCGCCCCTCCGCGACGATCACGGCCTCTGGGCTGTCCATCAAATTTAATGGCACAACCGGGCGTGATGGCGCGGCGCTCTCGACTTCCATGCCCTTTTGGGCCTGCCGGACCAACGCATAGAGCCAGGCGAAAAACACCAGGCCCGTAATTATCAGATAAACCTCAATCATTCCGCCCCGCTCGCTTGCAGCCTTCGCTGGCGATAGTAAACAACAGTCTGGTTTCGCCCTTACCCCTGCGACGGCCCGCCGGGATGATCGACGCCGCGCCAGGGATCAGGCATGACCAGCCGGTTACCACTCGGTGGCAATCGGCGTATCGTCTTCCGCGCCGCCCTTGCGGCGGCTTTCGGCAGCCAGTTCGGTGATCTCGCGGATGTCGGCAAACTGGCGGGTCGAGTTAGAAACCGATCCCACGGTCAGCGTCATCAGCGGCACTTTTTCTTCGTCTTTCATCATAAAACTACGTTCGCGGTCAATAAACGAGTAGTGCTGCTGGACTTCTTGCGTAAAACGATCCGTCAGCCGTTTGGTGAGCGCGGCGGTTTTGTCGGAATAGGTGATCACGACAAAGTTATCGCTGCCCGCGTGGCCCACAAAATCATTCGGTGTGCCGTGTTCGTCCAACACCTCGCCCATCAACAGCGCCATAAAACGCAGCGCCTCATTGCCCGCCACGAACCCGTAAACCTCTTTAAAAGGCTCGTAGTTCATGATCTTCACATCCAGATACGACCACACTTTTTCCTCGCGCATCAACTCCCGCAGTTTCTCCTCGATCAGCGAACTGCTAGGCAGGCCGCTGTTGGGATCGGTGTAGTTGTCGCGTTCGGCCCGGTCGATCTGGTTCTTGACACGCAGCTTCAGTTCTTCAATATCGAACGGTTTGGTGATGTAATCATCTGCACCTAGTTCCAAACCGGCGATCTTGTCGCTGCGCTCATCTTTTTGGGTCAAGAAGATGATCGGGATGTGGCTGGTGCGTGTCGTCGAACGTAGTTCGCGGCACACATCATAACCATTCATGTCTGGCAGCATAATGTCCAGCACGATAAGCTGCGGCAGTTGTTTGCGCGTCAACGTCAGCGCGTCCCCACCGCGCGGGGCGACCTGCACTTCATAACCTTGCCCGCTGAAATAAATCCGCAGCATATTGGAGATGTCAAAATCGTCTTCAACAACTAAAATTCTGCCCTTGCCCATCCGATCACTCTCCAGATATGGGGGCTTACCATGAACCGATGATCATAACACGCCACCCAGTATACAACAGATTAGAAGATGCTGCCTGCCCAACCAATCAAACAGCGATGATTTCTCCCAATCAGGTCGTGGCGGCGTTTTTAATTTATTACAGATGTGCAGATTCTACTATAATGTGCGGGAAAATCGAAATTGCGTGATCAAGCACTCGGACGCCATAGGAGCGCCTAAATTCTCATGTTTTTGTTCAATCCGTTTGAAATGATAATGGTTTTGTTTGGGCTGATTTTTGCTTATCCCTGGGCGCTGATCTTGCTTCCTCACGAACGCCGTCCCCGGTTGCTGCTGAGCCTGACCACATTGGCGCTCAGCCTGGGTCTGCTGACGTGGAGTATGATGCTGCTGGCCTTTGTCGGCGCGTTGAGCCGACTGTCTGTCGTCCTGGTGATGCTGCTGATCTTCGGCGCAGGGGTGGTCTGCGCTCGCTCGCTTCTAACCTTCCCCCGCCGCAGCACTGCCCGTGCGACCTTACAACAGGTCACCCATGCTGCCCAACGTCATCCCCTGGGCGCGACCGCCATATTGATTACACTGGGCATCACAGGATTGATCCTGCTCAATGCAATCTACTGGCCGTTTGGCGACGACGATGCCGTTTCAATTTACGCCCTCCACAGTCTGAAAATAGTCCAGACGGACCGTTTTCCGACGGGCGAAGGCTTGTATGAAGCCTACCCGATGCTGCTGCCGTTGAGCTACGTCTACACTTATCTGATCGCTGGAAATATAAACGAATATCTGGCAAGAATCATCCCGGCCCTGTTGGCCGCAGGCACACTCGGCGCGGCGGCTTCGTTAGGGGAGGCTCTCTATAACCGGCGCACCGGGCTACTTGCCATGCTGCTGTTAGCGCTCACGCCAGCCTTCGGGCGTTGGGCGCCGACGGGTTACACCGACATCCCGGCGGCATTTTTTGTCACGCTGGCGGCGTTGTTCGCGTGGCGGCTGGCCGAATCGGGTAGTTCGCGCGATGCAGTGCTGGCGGGAATAACGGTCGGGTTGGCGGCGTGGACCAAAAACAGCGCCCTGACTCTGGCCGGTTCGCTGGGAATCTGGCTGCTGCTCGCGCGCTGGCAAAACCGGATCAAAACGCAGCACATCGGGTTAACACTCGCCGCGCTGCTGGTCACGGCGGGGCCCTGGTACGCGCGAAACTGGAGTATGTTTGGCCTCATCGTCCCTAAAACCGTCTGGACTGATCGCGCCGTACATACCCTGTCTAGCGCCTTTCCATTTCTCTCCTTTCCTGACCAGTTTTTTATTCCGGGACTGTTTTTCACCGCCGGGCTGATATGGGCCACCTATGAAAGTCTTACCCCTCGCCTGCTGGTTGCCATCAGTCAAAAAGGGTTGTGGGATACTTCAACAGGTCAAAAATCAGGGATACGCGCCTGGCTTTTATTGACATTCTCGTTACCGTTTGCGGCAGCATGGTGGTGGATGGCCTCTTATGATGCCCGGTTTTTGCTGGCGGTGCTTCCTTTAATCGCGGTAATGGGCGCGCGCGCCATCGACTGGGGGTGGAATTTTGCTGAGCAGAATCTCACGCTGAAACCTCGTTGGCGCTTGATATTGCAGATCATTATGCTGGTGCTGCTGCTCGGTCTGGCGTTTCCATCGGCGCGAAAAGCGCTTATTTTTAAGGGCGATATGCTGCGCCAACCGCTGATGACTAACACCGAACGCCATCGCATCCGCCTCGGGCCGATTTATGATGTGGCCGTGTATCTAAACGAACTTCCGGCCAGCGGGCGCGTGCTCAGTAATAGCTATTTTCTGCCTTTCCACGCGCGAACCGTCGAGGTGATCGTCGGTGGAATGCCTGACCTTCAGGCGTTAGATCGTTATGATTACCTCGTTTATTCCGCCGGACGCCAGCCGCCCGCTTTTGTCCCGCCCGATGCTGTCGAACTGCTCACCGAGATCGAAGGATGCCGGGTCTACCGGGTGGTGAAGGATCAAGGCTGAAGTTGATACCTATAGGGGACGCGTGGAGCAGCGCTCAAAGATTTACCCCTATCCCCCCGCCCCCTTTCCCCGCTGCGCAGAGAAAGGGGGAGAGTGCCGCGGGTGTAGGGGCGCGGGCAGTCTGTGTCCCGCTGTGTAGCAAACGACTAAAAAGTTAAGTTGTATCAGGTATCCCAACCCATCGCGCCGTCGATGCAACGGCGGAATTCTTCGGTCGCTTCGGGCGTATCAAACGAATATGAACGGGCGGCCCACAATGCCTGACGGGCCGATTTTGTATTCAGGTCTCTTAAGCCGAAGATTGCCCAAGAACGACGCCTAAGGTCATGAGACTGGAGGTTTTCGATCAGGAATCCCTCGGCAGCAGGCAATCTCGCCCCTGCAAGTTCAGCCAATAACAATGAACTGACCCAGGGGTCATCGTCGTTCCTGATTTCGGCAATCAGCTCATCGAAGTATTCCTCAGCATGTTTCCGAATCTCATAAAGAATAACGTCTAAGTAACCGTTCGTGGCATGGCCACGACGCAGCAGTTCAGCAAGTTTCGCAATTCCTGGAAACGCAGGGAAATTCCTGTGGTACCGTTCTTCACACGGATCGGTATATTTTTTCTTGGGCATGACTTCACACCGCTACGTGATCTGGCACTTTGTTTGCCCAATCATAGCATAGTCTTCAAAAGCCCATCGGATTTTCATAGGGGTGCACTCCCCTTTCTCTGCGCAGCGGGTAGGGCGCGGTGCTGGGGGATAGGGATAAAATAAACAGAGCGCGACCATCGCCGCGCCCTGACTGTTCACTGATCACTGTGAACTTGTTTTTAGCTGACCGCTGAAAACTGATGGCTGAAAGCGGCTCTATTCCCCCTGCCAGCGGCGGCGAGTCTCGCGGGCGCGTTCGCGCACATGATCGATCTGTTCCTGAGTAACGGCCCGCTCAAAACTGCGGAATCCGCTCAGCCGGAAGCCGTGCCGCGCCGCCATCTGCCCGATCTCGTCCACCTGCGCCAACCCAATCTTTTTGCCCACGCTGTAATCGGCGTAACGGCCTTCGAGCGCCAGGGCCATCGTCTCCGCCATACACGCATAGGATTTGCCGGGCGGAAAACCGAAATTGAAGCCAAAATCCACCGGCCCCGGAACCTCGACCATGCCGCCTTCGATCACCAGCACGTCATCGCGCACTTCGATCACACGGCGTGAGACATCACGCGGGCGGGCGACATCACACACCACCGCCCCCGGCTTGAGATGTTCGGGGTCGATGATCGATGAGGTGGCGCTGGTCACGGTGATCACCAGATCGGCTTTAGCGATCTGGCTCATATCCAGCCCGGTTTTGAGGTGAGCGCGGTGGCCTTCGCATTCTTCGCGCACGGCGTCAAGCGCTTCAGAACGGCGGCCCACCAGGATCAATTCAGAGACTTCACGCGCGAGAATC
>JACRBK010000677.1 GCA_016234525.1 Chloroflexota bacterium | reverse complement strand
CTGCACCGTACTGCCTTCACGGGTAATCGTCGCGCCTAAAGCGCGGGCGGCCTCTAACATGGTCGCCGTACTCAATGTATCGGGCACATTGGTCAGCGTGACCGGAGCCTCTGTCAGCAGCGCGGCGGCGGTGAGAGCCAGCGCCGAATTACTGTTTCCTGATGGGCGGAAAGTCCCCTTGAGAGGGTGTCCGCCATGCACAACGACGCGCATTCACTTCTCTCCCATCTTTTTGGTATGCTCGCAAAATTATACCAGGAAGGACGAAGGCTCCAAGAAACGATAACTCAGAATTGCGCTATAAAAATTTGAGGATATAGTATGCAAATGCACAAATGGAGGTTGTACTTCTATAAATAGGTGCTTTTAATGACCGCTTGCTAGAGAAGGGAGACTACATGCGCAGATTAGCAGGCCTGTCACTCAGGCAGCGGCTTATGCTTGGTGGAGCAGCAGCAGGCTTCGGGATCGTTTTGGTTGCCATCCTGCTGTTAGTGTTGACCTCTACCACCGATGCCGCTGATGAACAACCAATCAAATTTAGCCACCAGGCCCACGCTAAGAATGATATTTCGTGCCAGTTCTGCCACGTCGGAGTCACGCACGGCCCAGTGGCAGGCATTCCCAGTGTCGAAAAGTGTATGGGATGCCATTCGCATATTGCCACCGCTAACGAGGAGATTGAAAAACTCACCCAGTACTGGGAAAAACAAGAGCCGATCCCCTGGGTGCGCGTTAATCGTCAGCCAAGTTATGTCTACTTCAATCACTATTCGCATGTAGCGGCAGGAGTAGGCTGCGGCTCCTGTCATGGGGATGTCAAAACCATGACGATAGCCGAGCCAGTGGTGGAAATGAACATGGGCTTTTGCCTGGACTGCCATGCCGAACAAGAAAACAAGGACGCGCTGTATGATTGTGCCGTCTGCCATCGTTAGGAGCAGGTTATGCCAAACGTTACACGCCGAAATTTCTTAAAAGTTGGGGCCGCAGGAACCGCTGCCGCCGTCCTGGCCGGGTGCAGCCAGGAGGGTGAGCGTTGGGTCACGTTGGAACCCTACGTCACTGCACCAGAAGAGCAGCTTGCCGGCATTCCTAACTGGTATGCCAGCACATGCCGCCAATGCCCTGCCGGGTGTGGCATCATCGTCAAAATCATGAATGGGCGTGCCACCAAAATCGAAGGTAACCCTGAACATCCTGCCAATCGAGGAAAACTCTGTGCGCGGGGTCAGGCCGGGCTGCAACTCTTGTATAACCCAGATCGTGTTACCGGCGCTGTCCAACAGTCTGAACGCGGCGAACGTAAATATAAGCCTATTCACTGGAACGAGGCGATCAACACACTGTATGAACGTGTCAAAACCGCCGGGCCAGCCGTCGCCGTCTGGACAGGCTCAAGCACTTCTGCGCATTTATCCGATTTGTTTACCCGTTTTACCGCAGCTATTGAAGCACCGCCCCCCATCCGGTATGACCTGTACAGCGGTCTGAATGGTTATGCCGTGCTGGCAGCAGCTAACCAGAGCTTATTCGAACGTGCCGTATTGCCCGCCTATGATCTGAGTCACGCCGATGCGATTTTCTCTTTCGGTGCCGATTTTCTGGGAACGTGGTTGTCATCAACCAGTTATGGGGTCGAGTTTGGAAATTTCCGCAGCCAACCCTATGGCAAGCGCGGTTTTCTGGCCCAGTTTGAACCCAAGATGTCAATCACCGGTGCCAAAGCAGACCGCTGGATTCCGGTGCGGCCCGGCGCTGAAGCCCTGGTCGCGCAGGCATTGGTCAAAATCATCGCCGAAGAAGGGTTAGGCTCACCGGAGCGGGTCGAACGCGCCAAAGCTCTGGCAGGCGAAGTGAATATCGAAGATGCTGCCGCTGCCTGTGAGATGAGTCCCGAAGAACTGGTTGTGCTGGCGAAAGCATTTGCCGCCGCCGATCACCCCCTGGCTATCCCTGGCAGCAGTGTCACCGGGCAGCCTAATGCCCTGGCCGCGACCGCCGCGATCCAGGCGCTTAATGTGATCGCCGGAACCACCGGCCAGCCGGGTGGGATGACTTTGACTCCGGATCTTCCGGTAGCCGACCTGAAAATTCCTCCGGTTTCCACCTTTGCGGATGCGCAGCAGTTGATCGAACGCATGAAAGCGGGCGAAATCAAAGTTTTACTGGTGCATGGCGCTAATCCCGCTTATGACCTGCCCCCCGAAACCGGCATTATAGACGCCCTAAACGCGGTTGAAGACGTATTCAGTTTCAACCCGATGGTGGACGAAACCGCTGCTCATGCTACCTTTATCCTGCCTGACCGGGTGTATCTCGAAGGCTGGGGATATGAGGTTGTTCAGCCCGGTTTCCAGGGACTGCCGATGATCAGCAGCCAGCAGCCGGTCGTTCCTCCCCTATACGACATCCACAGCACAGGGGATGTGCTCTTAGCTGCCGTCAAGGGCATTCCCAAAGCCGCCGAGGCGCTGCCCTGGGCCGACGAAGTCGAATTTATCAAAGAGATGATCACTCAACTGCCTGAAGGTGCGCTGGGCGGTGAGGATAACGAAGTGCGCTGGGCGCGTTATTTGCAGCACGGCGGATGGTGGCCCGAAACTATGCCCGCCGAAGCCGCGCCGCAAACCACTGCCGAACCTATCGAAGTCTCAGCGACGACGTACCAGGGTGATGAAGAGGAATTTCCTTATTTC
Organism: Chloroflexota bacterium; assembly: GCA_016234525.1. GTDB lineage: Bacteria > Chloroflexota > Anaerolineae > Aggregatilineales > Aggregatilineaceae > JACRBK01. The sequence goes on along the minus strand of JACRBK010000677.1, from coordinate 1,749 downwards.
CTGCACTTGTATCTGCCAGTGTTATTAAGTGACGGCAGCGGGGCTAATGCGCCCTGGCTGCAAGGTTCGCCAGACCCACTCACTACAATTTCCTGGCAGTCCTGGGTTGAGATCAATCCGGTCACCGCGAAAAAACTGGACCTGGACAACGGGACGCTAGTGAAGATCGAATCTCCGTATGGCGAGGTCGAAGTGCCGGTCTTTATCTTCCCCGCCATCCGCCCAGATACTATCGCGCTCCCGCTCGGCCAGGGACATTCGGATTATGGGCGTTATGCCCGCAAACGCGGCAGCCATCCGCTGAAATTGATCGGTGTGCAAACGGACGAGTCTGGAAATAACCTGGCCTGGGCCAATGTGCGGGTAAAAATAAGCAAAACAGACGAAAAGAAAGCATTGGCTCGCCTGGAAAGTTCAATTCCTGTCGAAGAGGGTGACCACCTGCCGTTTTAGCGGCAGCCCGCGTCGTTCGACTTAACGTTATCAGGAGTACCTTTGAATGGCAGAAAACAACACCACTCACAAATGGACCATGATCGTCGATCTCGACAAATGCACGGGCTGTCAGGCCTGTGTCGTCGCCTGCCATGCGGAAAACAATGTGCCGATCGCCAGCGAGGATCAGGTGATCGCCGGTCGCGGTCTTCACTGGATACGGATCGAACGTTATTGGGAAGGCGAATACCCGGATGTTAAGGCGAAGTTCCTGCCGGTCTTTTGCCAGCAGTGCAACGAAGCCCCCTGCGAGCCGGTTTGCCCGGTTTATGCGTCGCACCACAGCGAACAAGAAAACATCAACATTCAGACCTATAACCGCTGTGTAGGGACCCGTTACTGCGGCAACAACTGCCCATACCGCGTGCGGTTGTTTAATTATTACCCGCCCAAGTGGGACGAACCACTTGAGCAGCAGTTTAACCCCGATGTTACCGTGCGCGGCCCTGGCGTGATGGAAAAATGCACTTTCTGTATCCAGCGTATCCGGCGCGTGCGCGAAGTCGCCAACGCCGAAGATCGCCCGATTGAAGACGGCGAAATTCAGCCCGCTTGCGCGCAGGCTTGCCCGACCACTGCCCTGGTTTTTGGCGATAAATACGACGAAGAAAGCCTCGTCTCTAAAATGCTGCCCCACGAACGCCAGTTCAAGCTGCTGGAAAGCCTGGGGACCGAGCCTGCTGTTTATTACCTGAAAGGTGGTGAGACCCATGTTGGAGAGTAGCCTGCAAAAAGGCCCCTTCTGGCAGCAGGACCTGCCCGAAGACGAACACCTGGCCGATCAGGTGAAACACGGGCAAGAGGAGCATCTGCTGCTCGATCCGCGCCCTCCAGCGGAAACCAACGTTCTGGTTCTCAATTCTATGCAGCAGACGGGCCGGGCATTCTGGCTGGCCGTCTTTGGGCTGGGTGGCTTTGTGCTGATCTTTATGGCGACCTGGGGCATTCAAATTTTCAGCGGTCTGGGCATCACCGGACTTAACCGTTCGGTGATGTGGGGGCCGTATATCGCTAACCTGATTTATTTCATCGGCATCGGTCATGCCGGGACATTTATCTCGGCGGCGCTGCGCCTGATGCAAATGGATTTTCGGCGGCCTATCGCCCGTGCTTCCGAAATTGTCACACTCTTTGGATTGATGATTGCGGCCATGTTCCCGGTGATTCATGTCGGGCAGATCTGGAAACTGTTTTATATGATCCCGATCCCCAACCAGCGCGAACTATGGCCTAATTTCCACTCGGCGCTGTTTT
>JACRBK010000681.1 GCA_016234525.1 Chloroflexota bacterium | reverse complement strand
GCACCGGGCGGACGATCTCATCATTCAAAGACGTGCTGAGCAGATCGTTATCGTAGGTGGAAAAATCAACTACCGGATAATAAGGGCCTTCGGTTTGCGCCGCGGTAGGAGGTAAGGTGTCGGGATCACCACCGTTCAGGTCTAACACGATATTCCCGGTCGCGATACGAAAACCATCGTCGGCCAGATCGGAATCTACATCAGTCGTGGTCTGCAAAAAGAGCGTATCGCCAGCCCCACTAAAGGCGGCATCTTTTTCGACATCGGCGCGATCTTCAGGGAAATAAAACTGGGATGTCAGCATAGGCGTGCCAGTAATCTTCACTCTAAGGTGAATGTGCGCCGGGCGAGCCTCATAGGGCGCGGGTTTGACCGTCAGGAAGGCATATTCACCATTAACGTCAGTGGTCGCCGTCCCGAAATATTGAAAATCCGGCAGCAGCGCGGCGGGATCAGTGTCGGTAGGGTGGTTGTAACTGCCGTTAATATCTGCCTGCCAGATTTCTATCACCACGCCCGGCAGCGCAACCCCGACGGTATCTAACACCTGTCCTTGCAGCAGCACTTTTGATCCGGTGTAGCGCCCGGCGACAGCGGGATCACCCTGGGCGTGGGCGAAAGCTGCGCCGGACAGCCCCACCATCAGTATTCCTACGATCAACAGCGCGACGGCGTTTTTAGTTTTATGCCGGTGAAACATAGCCGGTAATCTCCATCATCCGATTGATCAGATAATGGAATTATAAAATATGTTGATGTTTATCTGTTCAAATTGATCACAAACGTTAATCTTGCCGCTTTGCCCGGCTGCGGTAGCGCCATGTTTGAGACAAGATGGTAAAACTAAACACTGCGCCGGGGAAGTTGGAGCCGACGATATACCAGTCCTGGTCCGATTTGATCAAACCATAAATCACCCACGTAGAGAACGCGCAAGCCATCAGAAGGATCATGAAGGGGGAGAGTCCTGCCGTCGATTTGCTACGATAATTTTTGCGAATCTGGACGGGCAAACCCAGGCACGTATAAATGACGGTGATGAGAAATGCACTAAAGCCTACAAAGTCAGTCATGAGAATTTTCCATCAAATGTTCATGAGGAGCATAAAAATCGTCTGTTTGAAGATCGAAATAAAGGTTAATTGATCGACTTCGTATTATATTTTCAGCGAAAACCTTTCTTATTTCTGGATCAATATCAACCTGCATGAGAATAAATTCCGATAAAGTTTCAGCGAGTTTATAGAAGCAAGAAGCCTCTCTATATTCATATACGGCAGGATCAGTTTCGCAACCTCTAGTTCGAAAAAACCAATATCCGCAGCCTTGTTGATCTCTCCAAAAAACGAAAGCGTCCTTCGGATAACACAGCTCAATTTCATTCATGTCCTCAACAAAACCCGACTTCATCCCTAACAGATATTTGTGATCGGCGTATGCATCCAGGGTTTGCCCCATCCCCTGTTTTCCCATCAAACGCAGAAGTTCAGAATATATTTCAGGGAGGCAAGTAACGTTTTGGGCTTGTTTGAGTTCTTCTAGCTCTTGTTCGCTACACCCAATAAGTTCTCCCCTTTGAACACGGGGAGATAATCGTTCTCTTATTTTTGCTGTCTTTTGGATAACTGAATCTGATGCCATAAGTTGCTCCGTTGAAACATTTCGCCCAGATGATTGGGTAATTTTAAGTCTGGGATGACTTCCTAATTTTAGGACCTCTTTTTATAGGGATAAGGTCTGCCCTACCTGGGCGGAGCAATGCACATTCACTCCTTAATCTGGTCATACCGTGTAAAAACCGGGCGCAGCAAGCGGCGCCCCTACAAAAATATGCTGGGCTGCGGTCCCCTCTCCAACCGAGTTGGAGAGGGGGTAGGGGGTGAGGCCGGTCTAACTCTGAACCGCTGCCGGATCGCCGCGCAGCATCTTTCGATAGTGGGTGAATGTACAGTAGAGCTGCATCCCGGCGCGCGTGTAGAGCGTGAGCGCGCTCGGATTGTCGGCGCGCACGCCTAACACAGCGATACCAAAACCGCGCTGCTGGCTGGCGTAAAAACTCTGGCGCAGCAGGGCCTCGCCGAGTCTGCGTCCGCGATAGGGCGACAGTACGCCCAGGTGCGCGATCCAGGCCCATTCCGGGTGATCGCTGCCCCACGAATGGGTGATGGCGACCCCGGCGACAGCCCCCGACGAATCATCCAGCGCAACGATGATGAGCGACGGATCAAAATAATCCGCGTCGATAAAATGCTTACACCACTCGTCATAGGGCGTGCGCACCGGCTGCCCGCCGCCATCCATAAACGCCGCCTGATCAACTTCGTAAACGGCCTGGGCATCGCGATCGACATCAAACGGGCGCAGGCTGAACCCCGGCGGCATGGTCGCCGGGCTGAGCGGTTGATCCAGGCTGTTGCTCATGCGGTAGGACGAGCGCAGTTCGCTGTAACCTTCGCTGAGCGCCAGCGCCACTTCGCCGGGTTTGGTGCTTTGAACAAAACGCTGGATAAAAACCGCGCGATCTCCCACTTCCTCGGCGGCGACACGCGCAATGAAATCAGCGTCAGCAGCGCGGAACAACTGCCTGCCGACGCCCTGCCGCCGAAAATCAGGATGTACCGCGCCCCAGGCATAACCCCACAGCCAGTCCTCGTCGCTGCGCCATTCGACATAGGCGTAACCCACGATCTGGCCCTGATCGGTGGTGGCGACAAAACAATGCTGTTCCGGCGCACAGTTCGACTCTATTTCCTCGCGGAAACTGGTTTCATCATAATGTTCGTCAGCCTGATCGATGTCCGCCGCCCGGTTGACGACCTCCACGACGGCGGATAAATCCTCCCACCGAAACAGGCGGAGGTTCATCTTCTGTTGGTGTGCCATTGATTCCCTCAAACGCTGCGTGCTGGAAAAATAGCAGAATTGAATGTTACGTCTTAAAACGTGTTACCTGAGGATGTTCGAAAAGTTTCTCCACTAAGTGCATGTGAGCTTTAGGCGATCCGTGTGTATACCAGGTGCAGATCATGTTACCGTCTGCTTTAAAACGCTTCCGGCTTCGTACATGCAGCCCGCTGTCTTTAAACAGCGTATCCAGTTCTTGGTATAAACCGGGCATCAGCGGGCAGACTAATTCATAGGCCCGTGTATCACGCTGCCGGTCGATCCATCTTTCCAGAGAAGGGAATATGATCTGAACCGCCAGGATGATCCCAGTAGCGAACAACGAAAACAGGTAAGACCCGCTGCCGACGCCCATCCCCAGGGCGGCGACCAACCAGATCATCGCCGCCGTCGTGATGCCGGTCACACGCTCACCCTCGCGCATGATCACACCTGCGCCTATGAAACCAATGCCGCTCACAATTTGAGCGGCAATGCGGGCGGAGTTGTTGTCCTCTCCGCCCAGTTTGACCGAGAAAATGGTGAACATCGCTGCCCCGGCGCAGATAAACGTCAGGGTGCGGAAACCCGCCGCCTTGTCGTTATATTCACGCTCGGCGCCAATCAGGCCCCCGATCAGCAGCGACAGCAGGAGTTTGGTTACATCCGCGATTTCTAACGACATGAGCTGCCTTTATGCATCATTTATAGGTCCACGAATTCTCGACCAGGTAGAACACGCTGCCATCGGGCATAGACATATAATGGCGGGCATATTTGAGCGCGCCGGATATTTGATATTGCATGGTGTAACCCTGTTCGAGCGTGGTCGCCCAGCCCAGCGCGTTGCGCACATATTGATCCGACACCCACACCTTGCCGAAGCCGCGTACCGGTTGGTAGAGGCCCGCCGGGGGCGTTTCGGGGACGGAGATATTCTCATCGGTCCAGGTATCTTTAAAACGGCTGACAGACCCGCTGTTGAACAACACATAAATATCGCTGGTATCGGCGCGCCAGATCATAACACCGCCCTCGAATGCCTGATAGGCGGCCTGCACGGTTCCGCCTTCATCCAGTGGGCAGGGGACTCCCGCACCCGGATCGCCGAAGAAATAGACAAAGGGGCAGATCACCTGCACCGTCAGCGCACCCTGCACCAGATTCCCCGCCGGATCAAAAGCGCTCACAATAAAATCGGCGCGATCCACATGATAACTCGGCAGCGCCACTGTCCACGATCCGGTCGGTGATGATACCGGGGCCTGTTCAGCAATCGGGCCGCCCGGTTCCAGGCGGGACACACCCACCTGATTGACTCCCGACACCTGCCAGTAGACCGTCACCGTCCCGCCACGCGCGACGACTTCCGGCACCGCCGTGAAGGAGACAATCTGCACGCCGGGCGCGGTGCTGCCCTGCGGGGCGGGGACCGGGGTATTTACAACAGGCGGCGGCGCAGTATTCGGGCCGGTCAGGGTGATCGGATCGAGCGCCTGCTCAACGAGCGTGCTGCCGTTTTCCATATTTACCAGCCGCATCCGAAGCTGGACCGGCAGCCCGGTAGGCGGCATCACTGGGGCTAGCACACCGTTCCCCTCTGATGGGACCCACAGCGAGGCGCGGGGCAGTTCTGCGGAGACAGCGCGCCCCCCTTCGAGCACCTGCTCAAAGACGAGGTTGGAATTCGGTGGGCGGTTGGCGATCTGCCAGGTGACAAAAATACGCGCGCTGCCGTCTGCCACCGTATAGGCTTCCAGGTTGGGCATTCCCCCGGCAAAATTGACGATACGCGGCGCGCTGGCAGTGGGATCAACCGCCGGATCAGTCTCAGATTCGATGGCGGCATAATCCACCGTCAGGGTGCGCTGATCGATCAGCGTTTGGCCCTGCATGATCATCAGGCTGTACGTGGGCGGGCCGAAGTTCAGCGGGTGCTGGATCGTGATCTCGGCGCTGCCGCTGGAAGGCAGGGGTTGATCATCAGCGGGCAGCAGCCATTCCCAGGCGTTCAGCCGGTAGCTGTAGATCGCTACCCGATATTGATCGGTCACGCCGACGGTGATCCATGACAGGTTCGCGGCGGTTTCCCCGGCTTCGGCATCCGCCAGCGAGATCGACTCGACATCAGACGTAAAGCTGATAATCGTCGGCGGGAGCGTTCCGCCCGTTTGGGCGGCCTGTTCCTGCGCAGATTCAGGCGTTGCTGCGCCCTGGACGAGATTCACTCCGGCCAGCAGCACGATCACTACCATCCCACAGACAAAAAGGGTTCGTTTCATTTTATGTCTCTCCTCACGAGTCAGCGGCCTGAATGGTCCGGTCCCCCACCATCGGCGCTCCATGCCCGATCAGTATATATCAAAACGGCGCACACCGCAGCGTCTTATGCCAGGTTCGTAGGGAGGAAGGAGGAATAACACCGTTTGAGCCTAAACAAACCGTTTAAATTAATAACTAATAGATGCAAAAAGAAAACAACTTCGTTAGACTCTAAGTAAAACAACGGCATGATCGGGGGAAAGGGACCATCATGAAGGCCGATTTTGTACCAACAATTATTATCGGCGGTGGGCAGGCCGGGTTAGCGCTGAGTTATTACCTGACCCGGCAGGGCTATGATCATCTGATTCTTGAGCAGGCGCAGCAGCCCGCTGAAGCGTGGCGCCATCATCGCTGGGATTCGTTCACCCTGGTGACGCCTAACTGGCAGATCACCCTGCCCGGCGCTGAATATCATGGGCCTGATCCTGATGGTTTTTTGCCTGTCAAAGACATCGTGATGTATTTTGAACAATATATTAACCTGTTCCGGCTGCCGGTGCATTATGGCGTTCGCGTCACGGCGGTGGAGCAGGCGGCGACAGGGTATCAGCTTCAGACCGAGAAAAGGGTGTTTCGCGCGGCGAATGTGGTGATCGCTACCGGGTTTTACCAGTCGCCCAAAATTCCGCCGTATAGCGCTCACCTGCCGGGGGATGTGCTGCAACTGCCTGCCGATCAGTATCGAAATCCGCAGGCGCTTCCGGCGGGCGCGGTATTGGTGGTCGGAACCGGGCAGACCGGCTGCCAGATCGCCGAGGAATTATATCGCAGCGGGCGCAAAGTGTATCTATCGGTCGGCAGCACCGGGCGCGTGCCCCGTCGTTATCGGGGCAAAGATATTTTAAGGTGGTTGTACGATTCGGGCTTTTTTTCGCGGACAGTCGATCAGTTACCCTCTCCGAAAATCAAGTTTAACAGCGCCCCTCATGCTTCGGGAACACGCGGCGGGCATACGATCAACCTGCACCAATTTGCGCGGGATGGGGTCGTGCTGCTGGGACATATCCAGGCGATTGAGGGCAGCAAAATTCAGCTCGCGCCCGATCTGAAAAACAGTCTGGCGAAAGTGGATCAGTTTGAGGCGGATGTGCTGAAAGGCATTGATGATTATATTGCGCGGCAGGGGATCGATGCCCCGGTGGAAAAGATTCCCGAACTGCGCGATGGTTATGCGGCTGAGGAGATTCTGCAACTCGATTTGCGTGAGCAGGGTATCACCAGCGTGATCTGGGCGTGTGGGTTTTCGTTCGATTACAGCCTGGTCAAGCTGCCGGTGTTGGATGCCGACGGGTATCCTATCCAAAAGCGGGGAGTCACCCAATTTCCTGGTCTGTATTTCTTGGGTCTGCCCTGGCTGCACACGCTCAAGTCCGGTTTTTTGTTCGGCGTGGGGGAAGATGCGGCATATCTTTCCTTCGTCATCACCGGCAAAAACGGGAAACCGTAGTAGTTGATTTACCCCTATCCCCCGTCGATGCTGCGCATCGCTCCCCCTTGTATGATGAGGTGAGGGGTATAATCGATAGAAAGATAACCCCGACGACAGGGGCAAGGAGACGTTGAAAACCCCCCTAAAGGGACCACCGTCACCTTGT
>JACRBK010000675.1 GCA_016234525.1 Chloroflexota bacterium | reverse complement strand
CAATGCAGATGGGAGCAATCCGCGTAACCTGACGAATGCCCCCGGCAGTCCTGAATGGTATCCGGGCTGGTCGCCGGATGGCGCATCCATTGCCTTTCATTCGAACCGCGATGGGGACTGGGAGATCTTTGTTTTGAGCTTGTCAGATCATCACCTGGAACAGATCACAACCAACGACTGCCAGGATTTTGATCCAGCCTGGTCGCCAAATGGGACACAGATCGCGTTCAAGACAGACTGCGAGGGGAATAACGAGATTTTTGTCGCTAATGCCGATGGCTCGCAGTTGGTGAATGTGAGTCAGAACCCTGGCGACGACTGGTTAGCCAGTTGGTCACCGGATGGCACCCGTATCGCGTACAGCTCGGAACGCGGCGCAGGGTATGATATTTATGTCACGGATTTGCAGACAGGCGAATCGGTGCAGTTGACGAACCATCCGGCGCGAGACGTGCGTCCCTTCTGGTCGCCTGATGGAGAATGGATCGTATTTGTCTCGAATCGTGACGGGCAGAGTGATCTGTATGCGCTCCAGGCGGCAACACTCGCGGTTGTGCGGCTGACGGATAATCCGGCGCTGGATGATTGGCCCTATTGGGGGGAGTAGACCAAGACTGACACACCGGTTGCAGCAGTGGGCGAAAATTCGGCTCATCTGCCGCAACCGGTGTGAGCGTGATTCCCACATTTCACCCGGCTAAGGTTAGCGATGGTTACGCGCTTCCGTTACGTTGGTAGGAAAGCAGAACCATGCCGGTACTGTATGTTTTGCTTTCCACCAGTTTCAAAACCTTCTTAGCGTTTATTTCTGCGAAGAGACGCTTGCCGGTCCCCAGGACCACCGGGCATATACAGAGCTGATATTCATCGATCAGGTCATGTTGCAGCAGCGATTGGATCAAAATGCCGCTGCCCGTGATGGAGATATTCTGACCGGGCTGCTGCTTCAGTTTGGCGATTTCTTCCACCACATTCCCGCTAATCAGCCGTGAATTTTTCCACTCAACGGTCTTCAGTGTCGTTGAAACAACATACTTGGTCAGGCCGTTCATTCGCTTTGCAAAGGGATCTTCATCGGGCATGAACGGCCAGAAGGCTGCAAATCCTTGATACGTGACTCGCCCTAACAAGAGGGCGTCGCTCGCATCCATCTGATCGAGGATCAACTTCCCCATTTCGGGAGTCATGAAAGGTTCAGACCAGCCGCGTTGAGCAGGGAGCGTGGTATCGCCGCTTCCGGGGGCTTCCATGACGCCGTCGAGTGTCACGAAGGTTGATGCAATGATTCGCCGCATGTGATTGCTCCTTGTGCAGTTAACCGAATACTTGCATCATACCCCTTTTAGAGGGTGCCGTATTGAACAAAAACGACAGCGGCTCAACCCTGGTCTTACCCATGATTTGAGCAGGGGTTCGTCCGATGAAGTGCTTCAGCGAGCGGGTCAGATGCGGTTGGTCAGCATAACCGGCCTGATCAACAGTATCGAGGATCGATACCCCCTGCTTTAAGAGGGATGTCGCATATCGGGCGCGTTCGATTTGGCAAACAGTGCCATAGGTCAAACCGGTAGCCTGCAAAAATCGACGCTGTACCGTGCGTAAGGACGTTCCCACCGGCTGTCCCTGTAACACAGCATTCACGAGAGGATCATAAACCAGCAGATCATCACGCACCAGCCAATCCACAAACGTCTCGACGTTGTCATAATCTGGAAACTGCCACGTCGAGCCATGCAGCCAAAAAGATTTTCCCGCCGCTTCAGGTAGGTTTACATCGTGTCGATCCATGACGACTCTAGGGGGCAGTGGTGGCATAACGGTGCCGAGTTTCAATTGGATGCCAAGCCACTCAGCATCCGCCGGGCAGTATGCGGGCGTGGCTCTGGTTTCTGGCCCGCGCACCGTCATCGTCATCCGGCCCCGGTGTTTCGTTATCACCATCTCACAGTGAATTTCGGCCATCGAGATGAACGAACCGATATATTCGCTGTGGCTGCGCCAGACCCTTTCGACAAAGGGCGAGTCCGATCGTCTTTCTTCGCAAATTAAGTCCATGGCTGCCTCATGGTAATGGTGGGAATCTTATTCGCGAACCTGATACACAGGCTAACCGATCACACGTAACCCCATGCGAGCAAGATCAGCTATCCCTCTACTTCACTTCGCGGGCGGGATGTTCTGGTTGAGCCGGAAGAGATTGGTCGGGTCATAGCGCTTCTTGATCGCCACAAGCCGATCCCACGTTGGCCCCGGATAGGCTTCGTGAACCCGCGCATCACCCTCATCCCCCAAGAAGTTGACATATGCCCCGGCGTCACCCTGGCGCAGGGCCGCCGCGAAGTCACGAACCCAGCTCTCGTGTTTTGCGGCCTCATCGGGTTGTTGGTAGAGCGCGGCGACGTTCACCATGATTCGCCGCCCACGATGCGCGAAGGCAGTAGCTTCGACGGGCACGCGGGACATGGCCCCTCCCAACACCCGGACCTGTGCTACAGCCATTTGTGCGTTGGAAGCCCGAAGGTGGTTAACTATCAATTCTGCGGTACTCTGATCAACCGCATCAATGAACATGGTGCGATTCGCCGCGACTGGATGGTATTCCCCCTCTTCTGGCGGGTACATCTCAGGATAACGCATGGGCCGGACCATATCGGCAAGCGGGGCAGCCAGAGCACGGAAAGGCGCAATAGCACGCTGCCCGGCTTCCACATCACCTGAGTAGACCATCATCGCCATGATGATGAGCTGTCCGTGATATTCAGGGGGTAGGAACGGCATGGGAGGCGCGGTCATAATATTGGCGATGGTCGACAGTTCGTCCGGCGCGGCCTCTGCCTCGGCTATGAACGAGCGGATAATATCGGGTGTCGCGGGTAGCACAAGCATCCCGCCCACGATGCTATCAACCTCGTGCAGTCGGAACTGGAACCGGGTCGCAACCCCAAAATTGCCGCCGCCGCCGCGAATCGCCCAAAACAAGTCAGAATGCGTCTCTGCATCCACGCGCAGAAGTTGACCGTCAGCCGTCACGATGTCGGCAGCGAGCAGATCATCGATGGTAAGGCCATACTTTCGGACGAGGTATCCGACACCGCCGCCCAACGTGAGGCCCCCGATCCCAACCGACCCGGTATCCCCGAACCCGGTCGCCAGACCGTAGGCTCCTACTGCCTTCGTATATTCCCCCGCCGTCAGGCCCGTCTCAGCCCACGCCGTGCGAGCTTCAGCGTCAATGTCCAGCGCTTTCATGTCCGAGAGGTCCAGCACGATCCCGCCGTTTGAGACACTGTGACCCGCGCCGCTGTGGCCGCCGCTGCGGATGGCAAGCTCGATCCCGGTGGTCCGCGCGTAGGTGACGACACGCGAAACATCGGTCGCGTCTGCCACCCGAACAATAACGGCAGGTCGGCGGTCAATCCCTCCAACAAAAACCGTGCGCGCTGCATCGTACCCGGCATCGTCCGGGGCGATCACCTGACCTTTGAGAATTTCGCGCAGATGCGGGATGGAGATTTCTTCCTGGGCAAAATCGATGCCACCCGCTGTGCTGCTTGATGCGCCCCCTCTGTTGGTCATGGTGTTTTTGGTTTCACGTGACATTTCCATGCTCCTATTGTCTGTTTCCGACTTGCGGACGACTT
>JACRBK010000682.1 GCA_016234525.1 Chloroflexota bacterium | reverse complement strand
TCGGCGGCGGTGACACCCATCAGCGAATCGACCACCAACACGATCACGTCGGCCTCTTCGATGGCGACCAATGCCTGAACGCGAATTTCAGCGACAAAATCGCGGCTGCCTTCTTGCAGCGGACTGTCAACGGGCTTAACCTCTTTTTTCGGCTGAAAAATCTCCAGGCCGCCGGTATCGACCACTTCAAAACTGACCCCGTTCCATTCCGCGTCCCCAAAAATCCGGTCACGGGTCGTGCCAGGAACTTCAGAAACAACGGCTTTACGCTGTCCCACCAGGCGGTTAAACAGGGCCGATTTACCTACGTTTGGGCGGCCAACCAGGGCCACCAACGACTTTTTCATCACTCACCACTTTCTCTATTCAGTAGTGTATTCTAACAAATCCTGCGGTGGTGAGAAGATGCAACCTGTGATTTTACCCGCCGACCCCGCGCCAGACCGCGTCTAACGATTGCAGCGCGGTCAGGTTGCGCCAGGGCCAACCGTTTTGCATCGCTGCCGGATCGTTAAAATTGCATCGCGCATAACTCAGGTGAAAACCATCGGTGAGGCCATAACCGGGCAGCGGTTGGGCTGCCATCAGGAAATTCCACAAGGGAAGGTTGTATTCCTGCGCCAGAGCGGCAATCGCCACGTTGATCGACCAGTCGTCCTCGCGGTTGTCGGCTTTCGTCGCCAGGATGGGTACCACATCATGCGCGATCCAAAAGTCCACGACCTGCCGCAGATTGTCGGTGTAATCGTCCAGTTCTCCGTGCCATACTTCCAGGCTGATGATCACGAAACTCGGCTGCCACAGGCGATATTCGCACGCCATCGGGGCTTCCCCGGCGGCGCAGATTGACGGATCGGCCCAGGTCGGATCGAGCACGGCATACGCATTAAAACCGGACCATACCGACGCGCTTTCACGGACAAACGACCCCGCGAAGTGATCGATAGTGGTTTGCAGATGGGCATAGTCTGGCCCAAGCGTGTATTCTCCCCGGTCAAAGGCGCCCAGGAAAAATTCGGGGATGCTCTGGCAGTCGCCCACCTTCGAAAAACGATCCGGATGATTGCCGCGTGCCAGCCCACGTTGATAGATATCCTGGACGCGCGTCGTAGGGACAGCCACGACCGGAAGCTGTCGCAGCAGTGAGACGGCGGGCGATTCAGGGGTTTCTACCGTCTCAGCCGAAACTGGCACACCGTTCCACAAGACTCCGGCGGGCAGGCGGATAAATTCCGTCGTCACCCAGCCGCGCGTGCCGCCATCGAGGGTATGGACCAGCGCCCACGCCTCCCCGGCGTCGCGTCCTTCAATCACGACCGTGACGCCAGCGGGCAGCCGGTCGATGATCGCTTGATCCTGGTTCGGCCCCCGGCGCACGTTCAGCGCAGCCAGGGTGGTCGCGGTCAGGGACATTCCTGGTGGCGCGGCTTCAACAACGGGTGCATCCTGCGGCGCCGGAGACATGGGCACGCCGATCACCTCCGCGCTGACGGGCAGCCGCGTCGGGCTGAAACCATCGCGGTAGCGCACATAGAGATCAGAGACCCAGCCCCGAAAGGTGCCGTCAGCGGTATGGCCCAAGACCCACGTGGTATCGCCGCTGCGGGCTTCCATCATCAGGCCGGTTCCGGCGGGGAGCAGGGTGATCATGCTGAACGAACTCCCAGGGCCAGACCGCACATTAAGATCGTAAAGCGCGAAGCCATCCGGTTCCTGAGCCTGCACGCCGCTCAGGGACAGGACGATAAGAAAGACGACGGTGAATATCCCGAAAAACGTCCGGCGTAACATCGCATCCTCCCTGTATAATCATTCTTGTTTCCATGACTATATAGTAAGGGTGTAGCATTATGCCGCACGACTGACCAACGCCGGCCCGCTGTTTCATCGACTATCAAGAGCAGGGGGATAGGGCAAAACAAAAAATCCGGAGGCATCCTGTTCAGGACACCGCCGAATTTTTATTGTAGTCAGTTGGGGCAGGGCAAGCCCTGTCCCAGGTCAGGATCTACTAGCCACCACGAGCAGCCGACTGGGCCGCCTGGTCGAGGCTGTAATAATCCCAGTGGTCGCCACCGAACACACCGTCAGTTTCGAACGGGCCAGTGTACCAGGGCTTGATCAGGTTGTAGGTCAAGCGCATGTACAAGGGGATGATCGGGTGTTGACCTTCGGCGCCGAAGAAACCTTCTTCGATCTGGTAGTACATTTCCAAGCGCTTGTCCTGATCCAGTTCCGTCATGGCGGCGGTGATCTGGTCGTCAATTTCCGAGCAGGGGCGCTTCATATCGTTGTGGGTGCTTTCGCAATGCAGCACGTCGTTCACCCAGTTGTTGGCGTCGCCATAGTCAGGACCCCAACCGAGCGTCCACATGTTGGGACGTTCTTCGGGAGGATTCTGGTAGGAGACGGATTCGAGCAGAACCGAGAATTCCTGGGTTTCGATGGTCATAATGTTGGGGTCGCAGCCCAGTTCGCGTTCGACCGAAGCCGACAAGAATTCGGCCCAGGGCGCAGCGCTGGCATAGGTCACGATTTCCATCGAGGGCATTCCTTCGCAGTTCGGGAAGCCAGATTCGGCCATCTGAGCGCGTGCGAATTCGGGATCAAAGCCCACACCAACTTCGTTGATCGGCACAGCGCCGAACATACCCGGAGGGGTGAAGTGGATCATGGGGATACCACGGCCTTGCAGCACTTCCTGAATGAAGGCGGCGCGGTCGATGGAGGCGCTGAAAGCGCGGCGCAGGTTCGGATCGTCAAACGGGGGTTTGTCGAACGCGAAGGCGAAGTAGAACACGGTCGGGTCGCTGATCTGACGCAGCTGGTCGGCGTAAGCCGGGTCTTGCAGGATCGACTGGAGTTCTGCCGAAGGCACGCCGCTGGTTTCTACCTGGTTGTCCTGGTAGAGGGCGAAGATAGTACCTGCATCTTCGACGATGGTGGTGACGCGGCGTTCAACGTTGCCGGGGCCAACCAGGTCGGCGGGGATGAAGGGGTTACGGACATACACGCGGCGCACGCCACGCACCAATTCGTCAACCACGAACGGGCCATTGGTCACGATGTTGCCGGGTTCGGTCCAGTTGTCACCGAATTCTTCGATGGTTTCCTGGGGAACGGGGCGGTAGACCCACATGGTGGTCTGGCTGAGGAAGTAGCTGGCGGCGAAAGCCAGGGTAATTTGCAGGGTGGTGTCATCCAACGCGGTGACCTGAACCAGGTCGGTGTCCGCATCGGTGAAGGCGGCGCTGTCCATGCCAAGGGTGTCACCGCAACCGGCAACTACACCCGCCACCACATAACCGTATTCAGCCAGAACGCGAGGATCGCAGCCGCGCTTGATGCCATATTCGACATCGCCGGCGGTGACCATACGCAGTTGTTCTGCTGTGTCATTGATCGGATCCCAACGGACCCAGGGCACATCGTTGCGCAGGGTGAAGGTCCAGGTCAGTTTGTCTTCGCTGACGGTCCATTCGGTCGCCAGTTCGGGCAAAATGTTGCCGGGGACCAGCGGGTCAACGTTGGTCAGGCCCAAGAACAGGTTTTCGATCGCGGTGATCGAAACATTGTCGGTGCCAAGCTGCGGATCGAGCGTCGAAACTTCGGCGCTGTCGGTGCCGTAAGCGGTGATAGGTTCGCCCTGGCGCATGGTGCTGGTCAGGGTAACGTCGGCGTCATTAGCGAAGGTGAAACCTGTGGGCAGCAGTGCGACGACCATGGACAAAATAACGGCCAACGCAGATACCCGGAATGTATTTTTTAACATGCAGCTCCTCCCTTGAGCATTATGTTAGGTCAGACTTTTTTTAGGTGCTAAAAAATTGAGTGGGGCCGACCCGTTTGGCCTCGGCGAGCAGGGTAGGGTGTCTGATGATGGGGCGCACCTCCTTTTGCGCTTTAGCGCTAAAAAATAACCGACTTAATCCCTCGTAAAATTATTTAATAAAAATATTATTGACCAGTAAAACAACAATCGCGGGTTGCTGAGAAACAGGTCATCGACCTGCCGGGCAGCACCCGCGATCAACTCTTCTTGCAAAATATTTTAGCTAAATTCGTCAAGTTATAGTTTCGAGCCGAAATTTTCATAGTTGAGTGTGTGGTGTGTGAGTGCAATACAGTCGCCATTGTAACCACATTTCCGACGTTTTTATAAAAACTGCGATGTACTGCCGCGCCTACCCTAGAGTATATAGAACAGGTGCAAGAAACTGCAAATCGTTTTTGCGACAGCATTCAATAATATTTACTGCCTGCTGGTTTAAATGGTTCAAAATTCGGTGACAAATGCTGCAACGTATTTCGTATAACATTAATTATGCACTATCACAGACGAACTGGCTACTTCTCTGGAATATCGGGCGATTTTTCGGCGGGCGACCAGTTATATTCCATGTGGGCGGCGGTTTCGAGCGCGACGGTTGCCCCGAACAACCGCTGCACGACATACAGCGCCGTATCGATCCCTGCCGTAATCCCCGCCGAGGTGATCACTTGCCCGTTATCCACATAACGGCGGTCGCCGACTACCTGGCAGTCCGGCGCGAGTTGGGCCAGTTCATCCAGCGCGGTGTGATGTGTGGTGGCCTGTAATCCTTTCAAAACGCCTGCTGCGCCCAAAATGAGCGCGCCGGTGCAGATCGAGATCACCAGTTCCGCTTCGATAACCTGCCGTTTGATAAAGTTGATCACCGCCGGATTTCGGAGTTCGTGGCGCGCGCCTACACCGCCCGGCACGACCAGCAGATCGGCCTGGGGGGCATTGGCAAAGGTATAGTAGGGAATCACACGCAGGCCGCTGCGGGTGGTGATGGCCGGATTCACCCGTTCGGCGACGGTGGTGACGGCAAAGGGAACCGGCCCGGTCGCGCGCTGTCCGGTGATGGCAAATACTTCGAGTGGGCCGCAAAAATCGAGCGTGTCCACATCATCAAATAAGGCAATTAAAACTGTGCGCGTCATAGCTGTCCTCAATAAGGGTTAGTTTATAAATCGAGTTTTTAGTGATTAGTTATTAGTAAAAACGAAAAACAAGCACGGGTTTTACTAATAACTAAAAACCAATAACGTCGTTTTCAATGTTTATCTACTTCGAGTATCAAAAAAAACAAAACCACAAAAACACAAAGAATACCCCCAGAGCGTGACAAACACCCCCGGATGCATTCTGTGTGCTTTGTGGTGAGTTCCGAAGACCTTCGCCCCTACGACGGGTAACAGGTTACTCAATCGGCTCTTTGTAGATGTGATAGCGGCCTATGTCCTGTCCGGCAGCCATGCACGTCGCCAGGTCCACTTTAAATTCATGACCGCCCGACACCCACCGCAGCCCTTCTTGCAGCAGCCCTTGCCCGACATAACACACCGGGCGATCCGCTTTGCGGTTCCAGCACATTGGGCAGCGTTCGAGGGTATAGATATATTTATCACCGTCTTCGATCACGTTCGAAATTTGATCGGAGAACTGGGTGAAGATGTTCGCCATCGCGGGCAAGCCGATCTTGAGTTTGGCTGCC
Organism: Chloroflexota bacterium; assembly: GCA_016234525.1. Classification (GTDB taxonomy): domain Bacteria; phylum Chloroflexota; class Anaerolineae; order Aggregatilineales; family Aggregatilineaceae; genus JACRBK01. Next base: position 2,129 of record JACRBK010000682.1, on the reverse strand, counting down.
AGCGGCAGCACTTTGAACGCCAGATCGCCTACCCCTGCCAGCGCCCCAAACCCGCGCAGCGCGTCGGCAAAGGTTGCGCGGCCTGCGCGCAGGGCCAGACCGCGGCCACCACGCGGCCCGTACATCTCTTCCAGGGCAATACACAGCGCCGTAAAATAGGCAAAATCAAATTCTTTTTCCAGGTTGTCGGTCGGATAGTTGTTGATCAGTTCCGACAGGCCCGCCAAATGTAAAATCGCGTTGAGGCCATTTTTGCCCATGACCTCTTCCAACGCTTCGATGGTGATGCGGGCGAACTTATTAGGATAATAAAAATTGCTCTTTTCCGGTGGCATTGTGCCTGATCCTCCAATCGATGAGTTGGTGTTTGACCGGGTATCGGCTCATTGGGCAGGGAACACCCCTCTACACTAGCCCATGCCGTCGTAGGATGTGTTTTTAGGACACGCCTAACAGTATACGCCAAAACGACAAATCTGCCTACCCAGCAGCAGTCCCTCTTTTTTAACTGCGCTCTGTCTGATTGTCAACGGTGAACCCAACCGTCGAAAACCAAAAGTTGATGCACAGTTGCCTTTTATTATACGAGGTACTGCGCGTTTGGCGAATAACGGCAAAACACCGGATCATAGGGTTTGGAAACGGTTAGGGTTTTTATCAAAATATTGCCCTAAAAATTGACTTTGTATTAAGATTAGGTCGGGCATGTTTCGTGCAGCTTCAAACTGGCAAAAATCGTTCATGCGTATCCGTTATTATCATCCTGAAGACGATCCCGCTCTCATGGAACTCGAACGGCTCAGCCCGCGCGGGCTGCCAGAGCCATTTGTCCATTACCGGCGGCGTTTTATTGATCGCGCGGCGATTTTTGCCGACCACCAAATTTTGGTCGCGGATAATGACGGCGCGGTGGTTGGCTGCGTGGCGGTCTGTGTCAAACGAAGCCAGGTTGGCGGGCGGCCCGTCTCTTTGGGTTATGTGTTCGACGTGCGCACGCATCCCGAAGTTCGGCGGCTCGGCATTGGCACGGCGTTGGTCGCCGCCGTCGATCAATATTTGATCGGGCGGAATGTGGACGGCGTGTACGGCCATATCGAAGCCTCGAATCTGGCCTCGCTCCGACTTTTCGCCAAAATGGGGTATGAGCGGGTGCGCCAGCTTTTGATGTTGTTCTACCAGCCCTATCCCTGTATCGAATTTCCCGAAATTATGCCGCGCACCAGCGATGATTTTATGGCCGAACACGATCTGATCGAAGCGGTTCACAGCACGCGCGATTTGTACGTGCCGGATGTAGCCGAGCGTGTCAAGAATTTTGGGTTTTCTCGCTGGGGGATCGATCTGGGCAGCAGCCGTTTTGCCGGAGTCAGCCTGTTCGATCAAAGTTATGTTTTTCAGCAGTGGCCCGCGCATCTACCTTTTCCATCAGAAGAAGAAATGCGGCGGCGCGGCCTGAAAAGTCTGCGGCTGTTTGATGAAGCGGGGTCGCACAACCCGGCTCTGCTCAAGATGATTTTTGACACCATCCGCGATCTGGCCGTGACGGAGAACGTCGGCAAACTGACTCTGCTGGTGGATCGAATGGACCCGGTTCCCTCGTTTTTGTATGCCGAAGCCTACAAACAGATGGAATATTGGATGGTGTTTAAGTCGCTCAATCCCGATTGGATCCCCGAATGGCAAGACGCGCCCATTTACACCGATTCGCGCGAATTGTGATTCTCTACCACCGTTGACAGGTCAAGATAGGTGGCGCGGGTGTGGTTTTTCATCGGCGTGTTGAGTGGTTCCAGCGGCAGATAAATACTGAACTGGCTGCCCCGGTCATACTGGCTGATCACTTCGATTCGCCCGCCGTGCGCTTCGACAAACGCCTTGACCAGGCTTAAACCCAGGCCGGTCCCTGGAGTATGGACCGCACGCGGGTCTTTGAGACGGACGAACGGTTCAAAGATCACTTCCAGTTTATCCGGCGGGATGCCATAGCCGGTGTCTTTTATGCGCACGACGGCTTCTTCACCCTCTATTTCGCTGATCACATCCACGCGCCCGCCGAGGTCCGTATATTTTACGGCGTTACTCACGAGGTTGTCTATCGCTTGCATCACCAACACCGCATGGCCTTTGAG
>JACRBK010000674.1 GCA_016234525.1 Chloroflexota bacterium | reverse complement strand
TCCAAACACCTGTCGGATCTCGTTCCACCAGTGATACAATTCGGCTAGACTCATCGCTCATCCTTCTTCATGAGAGTTGATGGATAGCTTTGAGTCTAGCTTATTTTCCTCTCTCCCTTAAAACTGTCGGACTCTGAACCATTACATGGAGAGGGGGCTAAACCTCCGCTCGGCCTTATTTCAGCATTCCCCGGTACATGCCGGGCCGTGATCCTTCAATCGGAGTCGCACCGCACACCTTCGCGTAAAACTCCTGGGGGCCGGTCCAGCCGATCACCGCATAGGCGTAGCCTTGCGCCAACATATCATGCAGACAGGCCAGCAGCAGCGCTTTACCGGCCCCTTTGCCGCGTGCCTGTTCGCTTACCCCGGTTGGGCCGAAGATGCCTTTCGCGCCTGCATCATAACAGGCAAAACCGATCAGGGTCTCGCCTTCCGTTGCCACAAAACACGCCGCCGGGAAACGGGCCATCGCTGCGTCACATTCGCTGACCCAATGCTGGCTAAAATGCTGCGCGATCCAGTTCAGGATCACGTGTTTTTCGACTGGCAGTGCGCGGCGAATATCTACGCCGACGGCGGCACATTGTTCCAATGCGGGAGCCAATGGGGGAAGCTCATAAAGTTTTACCAGCATGTCGGTCACAAAAATCTCTCCTTTAAAAACAGCGATCAGCAAAGAACAAGTTGACAGTTGATAGTTTTTAGTTGACCGTTGGGATGCGCGATTCACACCGGTTTTGTAGGGGTGCAGTCGCACCACGCCCGCCCCTACGAATCACGGTCGGCGGCGATCCCCTCTCCAACCCAGTTGGAGAGGGGGCAGGGGGTGGGGCTAAGCAAATCCTAATACATCATCGCGCCGAAGGGTTCCAGCCAATAGCTGCTGCCCTGGCCTTCAGAGGTCCAGCCGAGGACACCCTTATATTCTACATGCCACCACGCCATATCTTCGGCGCACTGCGGCCCCTCGATGATGGCGATAACTTCGCCGCCGGGGATCGTACCGATCAAGGCCCCGGCACTGTTGGGCTGATCGCGCAGGTTGTTCGGTTCTCCCGGTGAAACGGCGGCGTAAGTGTTCGGCCACAGGCGAGATGTCGCAAAGCCGGGACAGGTCACAAAGGTAGGCGGCTGCGCAGCCGGGAAGGGGGAGGCAACCGCGCTTGCCCCTAGCTGAAAATTGGCCCCTACCAGCAGCCAGTTCGTACTGTTTCCGGCGTTGGTTGGGATGATATTCAACTGGTCGCCGGGCAGCAGTTGGACAATCGCTGACTCGCCTGTCTGCCACGACCACGCGATCCAGCCGTCCGGCGTGCCGGTCAGCACGTTATACCCCGGCATCGGCACCGGGACCTGATGACCGTCGCGGAATACCAGCACGGATTCGTTATCCATCGTCGTATCAAACAGGTTATCGGCGGAGCTTCGCGCCCGCCCTCCCAACACGGCCAGGAAGGCCTGACCATCGACTACCCAATCCACCCCATTTACATAGACACTGTTCGGGTTGAAATAGACCGCCATGCCGTCCGGCGCTGTGACCGACGGATAATATTCGACCACGTTGGAGGGGGCAAAATAGGCGGATGGAAAACCGCTCTGGGGATAATCGGGATGAGCGTTGGCCTTGATTATTTCGCCGGTGGTGGGGAGCCGCTGCATAAAAATATCAAACGGTTCCACAGGCGGAGTCAGCGTATTGGTCGCCGGATCCCAGAGTTGGTAAAGACCTTCCCATGTCCCCTCGCAGCCCCAGCAGCTAGGGATCAAACGCAGGCCATCCGCGCGCCAGTCGCCAAACTGCACTGCGGACGGTTGGTAGTCGATGGCTTGCAGTTGGCTGAGCAACAGCGACGCCACGACCTGTCCCGATGCGAGATCGAATACCAGCACCGGCACATCGACGCCGCCAGTGCTGGTGAACACGGCCTCACTCGACATCGATATGGCGATCTGGGTGCCGTCCGGGCTGATCGGGCTGATATAGGTCGAGAACAGGGTGGAATCAGGCGCGGTGAGCGGGGTGCAGCACGTCCCGGCGAGCAAATCAGCGACCCACACGCCCTGGTCATCGACAAACACAAAATAATGATCGTCAGGCGACAGCGCCGCGTTCCATATCTCGGAACCTTCCGGCAGAGCGATCACCGGGCCAGGCTGAATCCCTGCCGGGGTGAGATAGTGCAGCAGCCCGGTAGATCGATCAAACACCGTGACACGCCAGGACGCCGTTTGCGCCTGGGCGCGTTCTTGAAGCGCCGCGCTGTTCAGGATCACGACCAGGATGGTGAAGAAGATGATCACCGTTTTTTTGAGCATAAGTTTTTCCCTTCCCCTTGTGAAAATCAGGAAATCCACTTGTTGTAGGCGCAGGGCTTGCTCTGCCCAATGGGTAAGCCGTTAATACCGCCAGGCATGAGCGGCGTGTACCAGCGCATGAATCACGTCGTCCGAGACTCCTAACGGAACCTCTGGCCCCTGCGCCGCCAGGATAAACCCGCCGCCGGGGGCGGCTTGCGCCAGGGCTGACTGGGCCGTGCGTGTCATGTCGGCAGGGGACCAGCGCCTCATCTCGATGTTATTCAAATTGCCGATCAATGCCAACTGCTGCCCCACCAGCGTTTTTGTGGCGCTCAAATTATCGCGCGGGGTAAGCATCAGCCCGACGACTCCGGTGGAGGGCAGCAGGTCTACCATCGGGACAATATCGCCCACCCCTTCATGCAGCACCGGCCCATCGATGCGCCGCACCACTGCGCGGACAACCGGCAGCGCGAGGTCCATGAACTGGGGGCGTGTCAGCACCGCCGCCGATGACATGCCATCGGCCAGCACCACCACATCGGCCCCGGCGGCAAGTTGGGCGTTCGCCCAGGCCGCGCAGAATTCAAGCGTCACATTGAGCAGGTGATCGAGAACTGGCTGGCGGACGGCTGGTTCTTCGATGAACAGCAGTTCCATCCACATTTCGGTTCCCATGAGCATACTCGGCAGACTGAACGGCGCGATACAGGCCCCTACAATCGGCACTTCGCCTTTGACCTGTCCGGCCAACAGGTGAAGGGCGCGCAGGGTTTCGTTGAGCACTGGCGAAGAAGCCGGATCAGGGATCGCCAGATTGAATGCGTCGTCATACGACCGAATGACCATCTCTCCTGCGCTGGGAGGACCGTTGCGAAAATACATCAGGCTTGCCCCGAAGGCGGTGATATCTTCGACCACATGTGGAAAACCGCACAGCAGGTCATGACCGAACTTTTCCCACAGCCGGAGCTGTCCTTCGGCCAGGTTTTCCCCCCGGCTGAAATATTCTTCCAGGCTTAGCCCCAATTCCGCCGCGCCCTGCATCAGCATCACCGGCCCGGCAGGGACACAGTCGGGCAGCTCGTGATTCAGCACCGCAACCACACGTTCGAACGAATTCACGGCATACCTCCGACCAGTTGTTTGAGCACGGTTACGGCGCTGTGGGCATTAACGGCTGTCGCGTCAGCGCCTACGGCGCGATAAAGTTCAGGATCGGCGTTAAAGACCGCGCCGCCAACCACGAGTTTGATCTGCGCTTCGAGGCTGCGTTCGCGCAGCAGCGCCCGAATCTCTTTGATCTCTTCAGCGGTGTGCAGCAGCAGCGCCGAAACACAGATCACTTTAGCTTCTTCCCTGACAGCCGTATCGACAAACCGGGCCGCTGGAACATTGATCCCCAGGTCGATTGCTTTGAAGCCGCCCAACTTTAAAAATGTGCCGACGATCTTTCGGCCCAGGCTGTGATAATCACCGGGGGCCGATCCTAAGATCACTGTTCCCAGCGAGGGGCGTTCGTCCAATGTTGTTATCACGCGGAACGACATCAGACGGTTCAGCCGCTCAATCGCCATATCCACGATCCGCGCCACGACAAACACCTGGGAGAGTGCGATTTCGTTGTTGGCCTGCATCAGGCCGATCCGGTCCAGCGCCGGGATCGTGACATGCAGCAGCACGGCTTTAGCCGGAAAACCAGCATCCACGGCGGCTTGCACGACGGTCAGTCCTCCCTGGACATCCTGCCGGGTTAGTGCTTCAAAAAACTGTTCCTGAAACGGGATAAGTTCCTGCATAATGCCTCCTCAACTAAGCGATTCCGCTTCCCCCAGCGTGCCTAATTGAGGATAACACAACCAACTAAAAATGAAATTAAAATTAGCGCTAACTTGTACGTAATTTCTGATCTTTCCGCCGAAGAATTGGATCCGCCCTTACGGCGTATTGATCCCCCAGATATGGATGTTGGCATCGGCCAGCGGGCTGTACATCATGCCATACAGCGGCGTGTGCCCAGTCAGCAGCCAACGACCATCCGGCGTGAATGCCGCACGGTTGATGTGGTCATAGTCTCGCGTGATTGTGAACAATGACTCGCCCGTTTCTGCATTGAATAGCTGCATATCTGACTCAGTGCAATACCCGCCCGCCGGAGTTTCGCTGCACCTGCCCCCGGCGATCAGGCTGGCATCGGGGTTAAAGACAAAGTAGGCATCGGAGAATGTCACGTTGGTCCAATAGGGTATCGCCAGCT
>JACRBK010000103.1 GCA_016234525.1 Chloroflexota bacterium | reverse complement strand
TTTCTACACTCAACAGGGTACCGATCTCTGGACTTTAGACGAAGGCGGCAAATCCTACGCGACAGTTGAGTCCGCCACCGCATGGCTTCAGATGTGGGCAGATATGCGCGACGAAGGTCTGATCCCCGACGCGGACACCACCTATACCTACACCGAAGACGGGCCGGACAGCTCGGCGCTCGTGTCGGGCAAGGCCGCTATTGGTATGATTTGGAGCAACCAAGGGGCAGCTTATCAGGCGGCCACGACCGACGAACTCGGTATGACCACGCTTCCGGTGGGCGGCGAAGATTCGTACGTCATCCAGATGAGTCAATACCTGGCCATTAACAAAGACAGCGAAAACAAGGAAGCGGCGGCACTGTTCATCAACTTCTTCGTGACCAGTCCTGAGGTGGGTGCGGTACTCGAAACCAATAGAGGTGTACCTTGCTCGCCGGTCGTGCGTCAGGCAATTTCCGATCAGGCCTCCGCGACTGACGCGGCGGTTTACCATATCTATGAGGCAGTAGCTGATCGTATGATCCCGCAGGGCCCGAACCTCCCGAACGACCAGGAGTTTGTGGCTGAGCTTGAGCTGATCGGCCAGCAGGTAGCCTATGGTGAGTCCTCGGTTGATCAGGCCGCAGAGGACTTGCAGGCATTGATCGAGCGTCTAGCAGTCAAGTAACTTCCAGCAAAAGTGGCGGATACCAAAGGCGCGGGATTGTACGATCCCGCGCCTTTTTCATTTTATGCGCTATCCACCCGTTCGGGGCAACGCACGTTTTAATTTTTTCTGTGCCTGTCCTAAACCCTCATGAGTCTCAGACAGCGCAGGCTATCGACTCCCGTTATTCACCGGAAGCCCATTCGTCGAAGTTATCAGCATTATACTGGCTGAACGGCCCCATCTTGATACGCTTGCCGTCTTCACGGTTGGGATCTTCTTCAATCGTATATTCACCCATACGACCCGCAACGAACGTCTCACCAATTTCACCCTCAAGTTGGCCCGAAGCGATCATATAGGAAACGTAGTAGGTCAGGTAGCCGAGATCGTGGAAGCTCCACAGCGCGAATTCTTGTGCGCAGCCCGCTTCAACAAACGATTCCATTTCCGACGGCAGTCCCAGACCACTGAGCAGCACCGTGCCGCACAGTTCCTCATCTTGTAGGGCTTTAGCGGCAGCAGCGATGCCTACTGTCGTAGGGGCCATAATCAATTTGAGATCGGGATACTTGTCCACCAGACCAAGCGCCTGATTGTAGCTATCTTCCGCCACATCGTTACCATAAACGATGTCTACCAGTTCGAGGTTGGCGTATTTCTCATCCTCTTCCAGGGCGGCTTGCATTGCTTCAATCCAGGCATTTTGATTAGAGGCATCAGGCGTCGCAGAGAGAACGGCAAACTCCCCACCCTCTTCACCCAACAGATTCAGCGCCATATCGGCCATCACGATGCCGGTTTCGCTGAAGTCCACCTGCGCGATAAACAGGTCCTCACCTTCGGGCATTACCGGGGAGTCCCAGGTCACAATTGTGATCCCGGCTTCCATAGCCGCGGTAGTGGCGGGAACCAGTTCTTCATAAGCATTGGCCGAAATCATGATCGCGTCAACACCTTCGGTGGTGGAGCTGGTAATGATTTCAATCTGACCGGGGATAGCGTTTTCGGGTGTAGGGCCAGTGAAGATCAACTCGCCGGGATTTTCCAGTTCTTCATGCGCTTCCATAGCGCCTTCGTTCGCCTCGACAAAAACTGGGTTGCCGGGGTCTTTAGGCAGCAGAACCATATCAAGTTCGACGCCGGGTTCGGCAATAATGGGTTCTCCATCCTGAGCATTGGCGGCCAAAATCGGAGCCAGCAACAGGGCAACCAAAAGCAGACTGGTGAAAAGTTTTTTGGTGCTCATGTAATCTTCTCCTGTGATTCATCACTTAGTACGGCTAAGAGCTTCTGACTGGGTGACAGGTTCTATCCAACAGCTTGCCAAGTTCCCTCCTCCTCTTCGAGATCAGTCTCTCGCGGACGAAAACGGAAATCTCGCCACTGCCGGAGACGTCGTGTATCCCGCATCAAATTAGGTAACAGGACCGACGCAATGAGCAGAGCGCCAACAACACTTGTCTGGATATTGCCGGAATAATGCGCCAGCGACATCCCGTTGCGTAGATTAAGCACAACCAGGATAGACAGGCCAACCCCTACCAACGTTCCTGTCCCGCCAAAAATGCTCACACCGCCGAGCAGCACCATCGTGATAATGTCGAGTTCGAATTCCTCAGCGGCATTCGCACGCACTGTACCCAGGCGCGCCGCCAACAACAAACCACACAGACTGGCCACCAGACCAGACAAAATAAATAGAGTCAGCTTGGTCTGGCGTACCTTGATCCCAGAATACCGGGCTGCGCCCTTGTTGTTGCCAATGATATAGACGTAACGCCCGAAGGCCGTCAACTGGAGTACGATCAGGCAGATCCCAAACAAAACGACGAAAAGAATGATGCCAAACGACAGCGGGCCGATCAGATCGGGCTGGCCCAGGTTGTTAAACCATTGGGGGAAAAGACCGACCGACCGATCTTCCAACAGGATACGCGCTACACCACGAAACATAATGGATGAGGCTAATGTCACCGCCAGCGAAGGCAGACCAGCATACGCGATCCAGAACCCATTAAATGTGCCGCACACAGTACCGACAACCAGGGCGATGACCACCGCCATCTCGGCAGGAATATCCTGATCGTATAACCGGCCAAACAGACACGCGCTCAACCCCATAACGGAGGCCACCGATAGATCGATCTCGCCGTTGATAATAATGAAGGTCATGATCAACGCCATGATGATTTTTTCGATAGACAACTGGAATAGATTCACAAAGTTGTCTGTCCCCAGGTAGTGGCTGGACATCTGGATATTCGCAGCAATCACCGCGACCAAAATCACAGCCAACAGCGACTCCCACCGGAGCAACCATCTCCAATCTCGATTTTGCAGCATGGGTTACTCCTTCTGCACAGCAGCGTCTTGGGCAATGCGCATCTGGATCGCCCCGCGTGCCCACAAGTCACGCAGCCGGTTCATCATCAGGGCATCACTGGCAACCGCCAACAGAATAAACATGCCGAAAATGGCATCTTTCCAGAATTCGTTAATCTGCATTCGGATCAGGCTTTGTTCAAGGATGCCCATCAGGATCGCGCCCAACATCATGCCGATCATTGTTCCAGAGCCGCCAAAGATATTGACACCCCCAACCACTACAGCGGCGATCACCTGCATATGCAGTCCTTGGGCGGCGGTTGTCCCGACTGTGCCAATACGAGACAGGTAGATAAATCCTCCCAAGCCGGATAATGCCCCACACAATACATACGCCAGCAGGACGATCCGCCGCGCAGGCAACCCGGCGATCCGTGCTGCATCCGGGCTGGACCCAATCGCGTATAAACGCCGCCCGTAAGGCAGGAAAAGCAGCACCATCTGGAAAATAATCACGATAATAAATGCCAGGCCAGCCAACAGGCGGATGTCCAGTTCGCCCACCGAAAAAAGTGTTTCGCGGGGCAGATTGACCAGCCAATCGGGGAGATCGCGCACGAGAATATTTTTAGAATGGCCGTATTCCACGAGCGCACCCCGATAGATCGCCAGCGTGCCTAATGTCACGACAATGGCCGGAATCTTGCCGTAGGCCACCAGAAGACCATTGATCAGACCGAGCAGCGCCCCAAAACTCACCGCCAACAGCACCACTACTGCCGGCGATAAATTATCATTTTGAGAGACCTGCTGGCCCGCCAGATAGGCCGTAAATCCCACCATCGAACTGACGGACAGATCGATATTCCGTGTGAGCACCACCATCGTTTCGCCGACCGCCACGACCATGATAATCATGACGCTGGAAGAGATGCGCTGAAAGGTGCGGGCGGAATAGTAGTTCTCGATCTGGCTCCCAAAGAAGATCACGATCAGGATGATAATGAGTAGCAGGCTCAGTTCGCGAATCTGTTCAGGCCGGATGAGTTGTCGGACTTTTTGCACGCTAGATTCCCCCTACTGTTATTTTCTGACCCATTGCCGCCGTCATCACGGTTTCTTGAGTCGCTTCCTGGCGTGTAAAAATGCCCATCTGCCGGCCTTCACGCATGACCAGCACCCGGTCGCTCATCGCCAGCACCTCCGGCAGATCGGACGAAATAAGCAAAATCCCCAAACCCTCTTTAGCGAGTTCATTAATGATATGATGCACTTCGGCTTTGGCGCTTACATCAATGCCGCGTGTCGGCTCGTCCAGAATCAGTAGGCGCGGTTTGGTATTTAGCCATTTGCTGAGTACGACCTTTTGTTGGTTGCCGCCGGATAGTTTGCTGGTCACCAGGCGGACATTAGACGCACGGATCGAAAACCGCTGGCGGTATTCTTCGGCGGTGGTTTCTTCAGCGCGCCGTTTGACGATTCCTAACCGGGTCAGGTAACGCCTGAGCATGGGCAGTGTGATATTGGCCGCAATAGACATCGGCATCACCAGGCCATACTCGCGTCGATCTTCAGGGACATAGGCAATACCGAGATGAGTCGCCTGGGCCGGGGAATGTATCGTCACTGGTTGGCCGTCGTAGATAATCTTCCCCTCGTCTGCTGGGGAAATCCCGAATAGAGCCAGCGCCACGTCGGTACGCCCCGATCCTACCAGCCCTGCAAAACCCAACACTTCGCCATGATGAATATCGAAGGTGATGCCGGAGAATACTCCACTGCGCGCAAGTCCCTGCACCGACAATATCAGATCATCTCGGCGGCTTTCGTCTTTGACAAAGAATGACTCCATGTCGCGCCCCACCATATCGCGGATGGCGGTTTCGGTTGTCACCTCGCTGACAGGTTTTGAGGAGATCAGTTTGCCATCGCGCAAGATAGTAATGTGATCAGCGATCTCGAATATTTCTTCGAGGCGATGGCTGATAAACAGGATAGCGACCCCTTGATTACGCAGGGTGCGAACGAGGTTAAAAAGCTGCGTCACTTCGTGGACCGACAAAGAAGCCGTCGGTTCATCCATGATCAGCACACGAGTCTTCAGAGAGAGCGCTTTGGCGATTTCAACGGTCTGCTGGGCGGCCAGGGTAAGGCCGCGCGCCTGACTGCGCACTTCCAGGTGAACCCCCAGTTTGCCAAGAATATCACTGGCATCATGGTACATTTTGCGCCAGTTTACCACAGCACCACGTCCCCGGTGGCTGATGAAGATATTCTCCGCCACATTGAGATCGGGAAAAATCATCGGTTCCTGGTAGATCGCGGCGATACCGTGAAGCTGCGCCTGAGAGGAGTTGGTGACCTGGATCGAACGGCCATTGAGTAGGATAGCGCCCTGATCCGGCTGGTGGATACCGGTCATGATTTTGATCAGGGTCGATTTTCCGGCCCCGTTTTCGCCAAGCAAGGCGTGGACCTGTCCAGGATAAAGGGTGAGCGAGACATGATCCAATGCCTGAGTTGCATCGAAGCGTTTAGAAACCCCTCGTATTTCTAAAACCGGAGAAAGCTGGTTCATAATAGTTCTTTTCCAAATTCAATTTACATAAAAACAACTTTCATTAAAAAGCATACACCTGATTATTTTTCAACACAAGCCCTTTCGACAAGTTTTGCCAAATTTCATCAGGTTTCAACAAAGGCGCAAACGAGCATCAGGATTTCGGGATGCAAACAGGCATTCTTGACCCTAAATAAAGCGTTTGTTCGTTTCATGTGGCCTTCAGATCAAGTGGTAACACTTGTTGCAATTTGTTGGAACTTGTTGATAATAGACGAAGATAATTTTTACTCTGATAGGTCTAAAATTCTGTCCAATTGCAGGTTTGTGGTAAACAAAGTGGACTCCTTGCTTTTCCCTCGACCAGCAACAACCTATGAACGCCGCCAGGTGATCGTACAACTGGTGCGCGAGCGTGCCGGAATCAAGGTGACAGAACTGGCAAAACTTCTCGACGTTTCGGAAGGAACGATCCGAAATGATTTGTCTGTGCTGGATGAGGGGCAGCAGGTTATGCGCGTGCGTGGGGGGGCGGTCACCCTGGAGACGCCGTACAACCATCCCCGGTCGGTGACTCCGCGCCCTCAATCCGCCAGCCTTGACGCAGAACAACGAATCGCGCGATGGGCGGCTGGCCTGGTCGAAAATGGGGATGTGATCCTGATGGATGGCAGCGCGATTATGCACGCGATGGCATCTTTTTTGAACGACCGTCAGAACCTTACCGTGGTGACGAACAGCATCGAAGTGGGCCAGCTTCTGGCAACCAATCCAACCAATACTGTTATTCTGATCGGAGGCATTCTGCGACCCGACGGAACGGCAGTAACGGGATCGTTAGGCGAACGAATTCTCAAAGACTTACGCATCCAGACGGCGTTTGTCTCCTGTTATGGCTTTTCAGTGGAGGCGGGTTTTTTAGAACGTGATATTCACGAGGCCGAGCTAAAACGACATATGTTGAGCGCCTCGCAACACACTATTCTACTGCTTGGCTCGGCTCAATTAGAGAAACCCGGGCTCGTCTCCTTTGCCTCAGCCGCCGAAGTCAATCATGTGATCACCGACAGTGATATGCCGGACACGATCATAGACCTGCTGCGCGGGGCCAACCTTCAGGTCACTGTGTGCGGCGAAAAAACGGTATCTTCGGGTGTTACGCCTAATGGAGAAACACGAGTCTTCAGGATCGGCTTTGCTAACCTCAGCGAGGCGCTTCCATTTGCCCGCGACGTGCGGCGCGGATTGGAGCGGGCCGTTAAACAGAGCCACCATCTCGAACTTATCGTTGCCGACAACCAGCTTGATCCCGACATTGCGCTCAACATTGCCGAAGACTTGATCGCGCAGCACGTTGATCTCGCGATTGAATACCAGATCGACGAAAATATGGGAAGTCTCATCGCCCATAAGTTTAATCAGGCCCATATTCCGGTGATTGCCGTGGATATTCCGATGGTTGGAGCAACATTTTTTGGTGTGGATAACTATAAAGCTGGGTATATGGCAGGGCGCGCGTTGGGACACGCCGTTCAAGAACGCTGGTATGGCAATTATGACCGCCTGATCGTGCTCGAACATCCCCGCACAGGGCAGTTGCCCGCCGCTCGCATTCGGGGTCAGATAGAAGGGTTTACCCAGGTGATCGGTCATCTCCCCGGCGAAGCATTAATATACCTGGATTCAGGGAATACCACTGAGATCAGTCAGGTAAAAATGCGGGGAGTGCTGGATGAGTTCCCTGAGTTTCACAGTCTGGCAGTGGTATGTTTTAACGATGAAGCCGCTGTAGGCGCTTTGGAAGCCGCGCGTGAGTTAAACCGGGAAAACGACGTGCTGATCGTCGGTCAGGGAGCAGATCGTCGGCTGCGCGACGAACTACGCCGCGCTTCTTCGCCGATTATTGGCTCAACAGCCTATTGGCCGGAACACTATGGTAGCCGGCTGATTGACATCGCCGTACAAATTCTAAACGACAAACCTGTGCCGCCTGCTGTTTATACCGAGCATGTTTTTATTACCGCTCAAAACGTCGAACAGTATTAGAATAAATCTTGTGAGTAGGGCAAAAAACCAAACCCACGAGAGGTTATCCCCAATTCCCCTGAGCATTTCCCATAATGGGCACCTTCAGGTAATCGACCGGGACAAACAGCGATCCCTCGGCGGTTCCCTGAGGCGCTGTCTTTTGTAGCACCTGATCCAATTGGGCGGCGCTGACTCGGCCTGCAAAATAATCCTGGAAAGCAGCGACGACCTGCCGCACAACAGGCGCCGTTTCGTGTACAAACTCCACCCGGTAATGCACGATTCCGCTGTCCATCATCTGATCAAGATACCGGCTGGCGACCTGTGCTTCTGCCCCGAAAACAGTATTCCGGCAGCCGACATCAGCCATCACCGGGTGGACGCGCCCCTGCCCATCACGTAGGGCAATGCGGTGCTTTTCGCACGGCTGGCCGCAGTCCAATTTGCTCGTTCCTTGTGATAGGAAGCGGCAAAAAACACAATGTTCCGTATGAAAAACGGGGAGGTGATGGAATACAATCACCTCAAAACGCGCGCCGCCGATGCCCTGCGCCAACCGGCAAATCTGATCGGCGTTTAAGTCGTGCGTCGGCGCGATTCGGTCGACACCAAGTTTGAAGTAGGTATCAGCCGTGATCTGATTGGCTATGTTCAGACTAAAATCTCCGATTAGCGCGTGTTGGTGGCGCCCTTGAAGCGATTCCAACAGACCACCCGAACGGACCACAAGCTGGCAGTCCAGGCGCAGCAGGAAATTCACAATCTTCTCTTCCTGGGGCTTAAGCACATGCGGGCTGGCCATACGTGGTGTGATCCCGGTGGCCTTGATTTGTTCAACAGCGGGGCGCAAGCCATACAGATCAAGATAGTCGAGCGTGATGCTGGCCGGGTTCAAATCCAGTGCAGCTTCTAGCTGTGACGGGGTGCGAACCAGCAGATGTAATTGAACAGCATCAGACGGTGTATTTTGCTGGTATGCAACCGCTGAGAGCGCACTCTCTAATGTGTGGATCGGATTATGAATGACACCGTTGGGAGTCTTCGCCTGCTGTTCCACGAGTTGTTGAACTGCTGCCTGTCGCAAACGATTTAACAGCGAACTGGGAACAAATGGCTCACCAACAATATCAACCAGCAATGTTTCGAGCCGATAGGCCGTGTTTCCTAACCGATCAAGCTGCGCACGCAGAAATTCAACCGTTACCCCGCGATTGTTGGCCGGGGCAAGAACATCGTCCGATTTAACGGTGACCTTTAATTCAGGCTTTTCGATCAATTGCCAGGTTATTTCCAGCGGCTGACCCACTTCAGCAACAACCCGCACCTGAAGCGGCTGTTTAGAAACCGGGGCATTAGCCTGGGTAAAAGGCCTGGCCGCCCTGTCAGTGTTCACATCATGCGTGCGCCAGACCCAATCCCCTGGACGGATGCGACCAAAGTTGAGCGCACGGTTGCCAAAGCTGAGTTCAAGTTGATTACCAACCCACTCAACCGTATACAGGTGTCCGCCTTCTTCTTCAATTTCTGGACTGCGCCAGTCAGCGGCGTCAAAGACAATACCATCGCCCGCTTTGAGCGGGGCCACGTCCTGAATATCAGTGGGCGTGATAAGCACCCGGTCTTTGTAAACCTGTGTTACCCTGCCACATAACACCCCTCGGTGACGCGGAGACCGTCCGGAAACCACCACTTGATGATTGGTCCCTGACAGGAAAAACGGCCCCATGCCTCTGGAATAGACCTGCTCAAGATCGATCTCGTCCTGGCGGGTCAGCAAATTGGGACGTTTCTCCCAGGCAGCATCAACAGCCCGCCGGTAGGCGTTAGTAGTCAACGCGACGTAGGTTTCATCCTTGTATCGTCCCTCAATCTTGAGCGACGAAATTCCGATGTCGACAATTTCCGGAATCTGATGCAGGGCATACAGATCACCCGGCGAAAGCAGATATCGCGCATCACCCAACGGCGTGAGTACATCATCCACCAGCAGTTCATATGGCAAGCGGCACGCCTGCGCACACTTTCCCCGGTTTGCGCTGCGCCCGCCCCAGGCTTCGGACGAAAAACATTGGCCGGAATAGGACACGCAGAGCGCCCCATGTACAAATATCTCCAGCTCACAATTGGTTTGGGTCCGGATGGCGCGAATCTCTTTTAACGAAAACTCACGCGCCAGCAGCACCCGGCTGACTCCAAACCGCTGCGCCAGTGTGATACCTTCGGCACTGGTGATACTCATCTGGGTACTACCAAAAATCGGCATGTCGGGCGCGATCTGGTGAGCCAACTGCGCCATGCCAACATCCTGCACGATAATTGAATCAGCGCCAGCCGCCGCGATCTGCTCCACGGTGTGGACCGCCTCGCGCAGTTCGTGATCAAAAACCAGTGTGTTAAAGGTCACATATCCCTTGACCCCACGAATATGCAGCGTGCGCATAACCTCTGGTAATTCGTCCAGCGCAAAGCCAACCTTAGCACGAGCGGAAAAGTGGTTGAGGCCGAAGTAAACCGCATCGGCCCCGGCTTCAATGGCGGCGTGGATTTGCGGCCAGTGCCCCGCTGGACTCATGATTTCAGGTTTTATGTTCATCATCTCATCACCAAGTTTTTTTGCAATGGGACAACTGAGCTTTGGTGTGTCATCAAATGACGCCAACTCGGTGACATCTCGCGTTCTGGGGCAGGCGGGATATCGTGGCAGTGTAGAATGGCACCCACCGTTTCGTGATTGATGGGGTACCCAGTTTGGGCAATTCGCCTTCGATGTACTCAAAACCCTAACTATTCTCGCGGCGTATGGGTCAAAAAATCTACTCGAAGAAAGCACCCTTTGTCAAATAACGGACGAGCCTGAGGGGACCCCGCAGGCAGTTTTTCTAATATCCTTTAGTTGCCGAGCGCCTTTAACACCCGCAGCGCTCTATAGGTCACCCACTTGTTGGGCTGTTTCTTGACACCCAAGTCGATCCAGGTTTTGCCGGAGTAATCATAGTCCAGAGTCCAACGTCCCTGCGCATCTTGCTTTTCATGGATGACAGTGAGCGCATTGGTCAGTCGCGGATCATCCCTGTGGCCCAGCTCAACCAAGACTTCAACAATTTGCAGCAGGTCTGTGACGTAAAATACCGGAAAACCAAACTTCCACCAATTGCCGCTTGGTTTTTCACTCCATCCCGTAGGATAGCCTGCTGTTGCGGGATCTGTGCTGAACAGAAAATCTACTCCCCACTGTATCGCCCGCTCGATGGACGGTGTACGACGTTCCACGGGCCATTTGCCTAAGGCCAGCATCACTTTGGTCGCTCCCCAAGCGCAGGGTAGTTTATTGTTAGAGCCACAAGCAAACACAGGACCACACTTGCCTGCGTAATAACGTATTTCCGCTTGGCGATCGCCCACCGGGGCTACCCCTTCGCCGGTCACACTGCGAGCCATCCACTCGAAAGCGATATCCAAGCGGGAATCGTCGTATCCCAAATCGATCAGAGCCGCGCACAGGTTGCCTTGCAGGCAGTCTGCCGTACCCGATGGCGCGCCAGTGGTAGTAAATTGTCCATGCGCCGTAAGCGCATGATCCAAAATATAGGCACAAGCCTGAGCAATCCGCTCATCTTGCGCTGCGGATGCGCCTAACTGGGCCAACATGATGATTGACCAAACCGTGGATCGGTACTTTGGATTGTAGCCCGGACCGGGTTCGACCCAATACCCTGCCTTGTCCATCTGGTCTAATAGGACTGCAATAGGCCCCTGTGTATGTGCCGCCAGTTGGGCAGCATGCAACTCCTGGTCATCTGGCGAATAGTCCAACAGGTCACGCAGCGTCAAATAACGCACGCCGGGCATATCGGTCTCCAACAACCAGTGAAGGGTTTCACTGCTAAGTTGATCTTGCCACGACATGATCACGACCCCCGAGATTTATGAACATCTGGTCTGTTTTTATCATTATAATTGAAATTTGTCTTTGCAGTCGACACAATCTATTTCCGAACGACAAGGTCGCGGTGTTCGGAAATTGGAATCTGTTCCAAAGAGTCAAATTCGAGGTAAAAAATACCTGTCATGGCTATGCGGCTTATCCAAGGTAATTCTTCCCTAGATAAACGACGCAGCCATGACAGGATGTGTTAGCTATTCCCCCGCAGTAGAGCAATCGCTGGCGGGTACGAGAGGGCTGCCTGAAGCAGACGTGATAGTCACGCTGGTGGTCCCACCTTCTGCGAGGATTATGACTGAGAACACCTGATCCCCTTGACGAACATCCAGCATTGCCATTGAGTCAGAGGCGGG
>JACRBK010000673.1 GCA_016234525.1 Chloroflexota bacterium | reverse complement strand
TCGGATGGAACATTACGCCTGATCGGGCTGTTGTGGGCTTTGTTAGACGGTACAGGACCATTGCTGCTCGAAGAACCAGAACTTTCGCTGCATCCTGATGTCGTTCGTTATATTCCCCTGATGATGTGGCGGGTAAAAAAACCACAAAACAAGGCCGCGCGGCAGGTCTTTTTGAGTACACATAGCAGTGAACTGCTATCAGATGAGGGCATTAATTCTGACGAGCTTTTGCTGCTCATCCCCTCCCCGGCAGGCAGTATCGTTAAATCCGGGGGAGAAATAGCGGAAGTCAGGTTATTACTAGAAACAGGTTTACCCCCTGGAGAAGTTGTTATTCCCTATACTCAGGCAGAGAATATCAATCAACTCTCTTCGTGGGGAAACTGATCAGTCATGGTGTCAGTGTTACCGACGGTTAATGTTGTGGTCGAAGGAATCACGGATGCCGCCGTTGCACGCCGCCTGTTAGGTTATGTAGGATTGCCATGTGGTACTGTGTATATAAAAGATGGCAAAGCTAATGTCCTTAAGGCAGTCACAAACTACAATCAATCAGCCCGGCTTTTTCCCTGGTTCATCATCGTGGACCTGGATCAAAAACCAGATTGCGCGCCTGATCTGATCACAACACATCTACCTGCGCCTAATCCAGGGATGCGCCTTCGCGTAGCAGTACATGCTACAGAATCTTGGTTATTGGCTGATGCAAGAAATTTAGCTACCTATCTCCAAGTTCCCATAAAAAAATTTCCTGGCAATCCTGATTTAGTAAAAAATCCCAAAATCACCTTAGTTAATTTGGCTCGAATTAGCAAACAAAAAGACATCCGCGAGGATATGGTACTGCCAGAAGGCAGACCGGGAACCGTAGGCCCCGGTTATTCAAGTCGAGTAATCGAATTTGTAAGTTTGTCCGAAGCTGGCTGGCGACCCGAAGTCGCTATACAGTATTCCGATAGCTTACGGCGTTGTGTTGATGCGTTACGGACTTTGAAAGACTGGAAACCTGTAGAGTAATCATGTTGTTTCCTGGTAAGCGTATTCATATTGTAGGCGTGGGCGGATTCGGCATGTCGGCCATTGCCCGCGTGTTGTTGCAACAAGAATATCAAGTGAGCGGGTCCGATTTGCAGGCCAACACCTTTACCCGCGAGCTGGCAGCATTGGGCGCGGTGATCCATATCGGACACGCGGCGGAAAATGTGACCGGCGCGGAACTGGTCGTGATCTCATCGGCTATCCCCGCTGATAACCCCGAAGTGGTGGCGGCACGCGCGGCTCAAATTCCCGTGCTGCGACGGCGGGATATGTTGGGCGAGTTGATGATGCAGAAAATCGGGGTGGCGGTCGCCGGGACACACGGCAAAACCACCACCACCGCCATGATCACCCATCTTTTGTTGGAAGCCGGACACGATCCCACCTATATTATCGGGGGAGTACTGCGCAGCACCGGCACAAACGCCGGGGTTGGGCGCGGCGATCATTTTGTGATCGAAGCGGATGAGTATGACCGGATGTTTCTCGGCCTGCGCCCGAAGATCGCCGTCGTGACCAATATCGAGCACGATCATCCCGACTGTTACCCGACTCTGGATAACATGGTCCAGGCGTTTGAATTGTTTATAGAGCGGCTGCCCGAACAAGGGCTGCTGATCGTCTGTGCCGATGATACGATGGCGCGGCGGTTGGGTGAACTGCGCTGTGCGGCGGGCAGCCCAACGGTATTTTATGGACTGACCGGACTTTCGGGCGCGGAGGGTGATTGGTTCGCGGATGACATTCAGCCGGATGATCGCGGCGGAATGCGTTTTACGGTACGGCGTGGCGATGAACAGGCCGGTCCGGTGCGCGTCAACCTGCCGGGACGGCACAATGTTCAGAACGCGTTGGCGGCGCTGGCTGTCACGCATCAATTAGGGCTGTCGCTGGAACAAGCGGCGACGGCGCTAGATACTTTTCCCGGCACCGGGCGGCGATCCGAACCGATGGGTACAGCAGGCGGCGTGACGGTGATCAACGATTACGCCCACCACCCGACTGAAATCCGCGTGACCCTGGCGGCGCAGCGTGAGCAGCCTGGCGTGAATCGCCTGTGGGCGGTCTGGCAGCCGCACACTTACGGACGGCTGCGCACCCTGGCCAATGATTTCGCGCAGGCGTTCGCGGCAGCCGATCATGTGCTGGTCACCGATGTGTATTCCGTGCGAGAAAATCCCGCGCCGGGCCTGGATGGGGCAGGGATAGTGGCGATGATTGCCACTGCCGGACACGCCGATGCGCGTTATACTGGTTCATTAGAGGCTACCGCTGCGATCCTGGCCGAACACGTCCGGCCCGGTGATCGCGTGGTGCTGCTCTCCGCTGGGGACGCACCGCAGATCGGTGAACGCCTGCTGCGCCACTTGGGCGCGGGTTCATAGAACACATGCCGAAGGAAAAGATAATGACTGTTGGTTACGAGCCGTTACATGAACGTTTTGGGACAGCCCTAAAACGTGATGAAGGTCTGGCCCGTTACACGGTAGCACGGCTGGGCGGTCCGGCAGACGCGCTGCTGGTAGCCAACAGCACCAACGATCTCGCCGATGCGGTAACGATTGCCTACCGGGCGGGAATCCCCTGGATGGTTTTGGGCGGCGGCGCGAATATCCTGGTCTCTGATGCGGGTATTCGCGGACTGGTAATCGTCAACCATGCCAAGGGCGTGCGTATCGAAGAAAACGGGCATGTCGAAGCCGAAAGCGGCGTCGGTCTGGCCACATTGGGACGGCGCTGCATGAATCAAGGTCTGGCCGGGCTAGAATGGGCTGTGAACATCCCCGGCACCGTCGGCGGCGCCGTGATCAATAATGCCGGGGCACATGGCAGCAATATGGCGGCTTCGGTGCGCTGGGTCGAAGTCTACAGCCTGTTAGAGCGTCCGCATGTTGAATTATGGGGCGTTCATCAGATGCAGTATGGGTATCGTTCGTCGCTGCTCAAAGGAGAACGTGAGCGGTATATCGTGTTAGGGGCCACCCTGGTCTTAGAACCGGGACACGAACCTGACGAACTGAACGCGAAAGCCGATGAATTCGTAGCCTATCGCAAACGCACCCAACCGCCCGGCGCATCACTCGGCAGCATTTTTAAGAATCCCCCCGGTGATTATGCGGGTCGCCTGATCGAAGCTACTGGCCTGAAAGGGACATGCAGCGGC
Organism: Chloroflexota bacterium; assembly: GCA_016234525.1. Lineage (GTDB taxonomy): Bacteria > Chloroflexota > Anaerolineae > Aggregatilineales > Aggregatilineaceae > JACRBK01. The sequence goes on along the minus strand of JACRBK010000673.1, from coordinate 12,333 downwards.
AATGTAATGATCTCGCCTGTCCACGCCAATTTTATTGTCAACACTGGCGAGGGAACGGCCAAAGATTATCGCATCCTGATTGATCTGGCCCGCGACACAGTGCTGCAAAAGTTCGGCATCACGTTGGAACTGGAGATCGAGTTAGTCGGGGAGTGGGAATAATCTACTCCTAACCGAAAAAAGACCGCATCCGAATTGGACAGACGGGTCATGTTGGAATATAGTGGGATATAATTGTGGGAAAACCACATCGCAGCAGGTAGAATAGCACACTGAAAAGTCGAATGCGTAACCAAGAGCAGGAATCGCGCCGCGAGGCCGGAAGCCGGGGGCATGTTCGCCCCCTGGACACTGCCGAAACCGAAGAACAAGCGCGCCCCGCGTTGCAGCGTATGAAGCCGCGTTCGCAGCAGGTGCGCCATATGGCCGCGACCAGCGCGACACAGCGTCGAGTCGAACGCCGGGTGCGTCAGGCGCGAGTTCAGGCACGCCGCGCCGCGCCTGTGGTCAAACGCCGCCGGATCAACGCCTGGAGTTTGATCAGTTGGCGGGCGGTGTCGGGCCTGTTGGTGATCGGCCTGACGGCGATCCTGTACCTGTTTCTGACGACTGAAGCGTTTTTTGTCAGTTCAGTGGCGATTGGCGGCGAAAAATACCTGTCACGCGAAGAAATTTTCCGCGACAGCAGCATCGCCCAGCAGCATATTTTTTGGGTTGACCCGGCAGATGTCAAACAACGGCTTGAAGCCGTGCCGAATATCGCCCAGGCCAGTGTGTTGGTCGGTTGGCCGCCCAACATGGTTCAGATCATGGTGGTTGAGCGTGAACCCGCGCTCACCTGGGAACAAGGGGTGCGCGTCTGGGTAGATGTGAACGGGATCGTGATGAAGCAGCGCGAAGACCGGCCCGACCTGCTGCGTATTATGTATCAGAATCCGCCCGACCCGATCAGCGTGGGCCAGCGCATCCCCCAAACGATGGTGGACGGCGCGCTGCAACTGCGCCGCCGCAATCCGGCGCTGGATGTGCTGCTCTACGATCCGATGAAGGGCCTGGGCTATCGCGATAATACCCGCGGCTGGACGGTCTGGTTTGGGACCGGCGAAGACTTAGAAACCAAGCTGTTGGTGTATAACGCGCTGGTCAACGAAATCTTGGGCGATGTGCAGCCGGGCGAGATCATTTTGACCGACCCGGACCGGCCTTATTACACCATATTGTGGCGGAATGATTAGAGAGTTATCAGTAAACAGTTTTCAGTGATCAGTTGGGGCGCGGGGATGCTGCGCGCAGCGTGGACCAGAACTGAAAACTGCCCACTGTAAACTGTGAACTGTAAACTAACACGGCGGGATCATGGGTGAACTGGTTGTAGGCATTGACATCGGCACGACCAAAGTATGCACCATCGTCGGCGAAGTGCGCGATACCGATGTGCATGTATTGGGGGTGGGAATCGAGCCTTCACAGGGGATGCGTAAAGGCGTGGTGACGGATGTCGGAGCGCTCACCAATGCGATTTCGTCATCGGTTCACAAGGCCGAACACAGCAGCCGGTATGAGATCGGGCGGGCGTTTGTCTCGATGGCCGGGGGGCATATCGAGTCGGTGAACAGCAAAGGGGCGGTCGGCATCTCCAATTCTCGCGGGGTGCAGCTCAACGATCTCGAACGCGCGATGGACGCCGCCAAAGCGATCACCCTGCCCCACGGGCGCGAAGTGCTGCACGTCATCCCGCGCAATTACAGCCTGGATGGTCAAACCGGCCTGCGCAGCCCGTTAGGGATGTTGGGTTTCCGGCTGGAAGTCGAAGCGCACATCATCACGGCGATGACGCAGAATATCCAAAATCTCGAAAAATGCGTGGAAGATGCGGGCGTATTTGTGGATCGTTTTATCCTCAACCCGCTGGCCTCTGGTGACGTGGTTTTGACGCGCGACGAGCGCGAAGCCGGAGTGATGGTCGTAGACATCGGCGGCGGAACAACCGATCTGGCGATGTTTATTGACGGTTCCGTGTGGCACACGGCGGTGATCGCGGTGGGTGGGCAGCATGTCTCCAACGACATTGCACACGGCCTGCATCTGCCGTTTGATCTGGCCGAAGCCGTTAAGCTCAAATACGGCCATGCTGATCCTAAAGCGGTCAGCCCCTTAGAAGCCTTCCCGATTCAGCCGTTCGGCGAAGAACTGCCGAGCAAAGTCCAGCGCACCGATCTGGCGCACATTATTCATGCCCGCGCCGCCGAAATTTTTGAATTGATCCTCAAAGAAGCCAAACGCAGTGGTTATGATGGCCTGCTCAAAGCGGGGATCGTGCTGACGGGCGGCGGCAGCCAACTGCCAGGAATCAAGACCGTCGCCGCCGAAGTATTAAAAATGCCGGTGCGTGTGGCCCAACCAGAAAATGTGACTGGTGTCTCAGATACGCTCAAAAACCCGGCATACAGTACTAGCGTGGGATTGCTAAAACTAGGCCTGATCATGGATCTTGAAGATGATAGACGTGCATCACTGCGCCAACCCTCTGCCGGACGTGGATCGAAGATCAATGTCGGCGGATTTATCCGGGGGGTATTGGGGCGGCTGCTGCCGGGTGAAGAACCAGAAGAATAACAATCTATCGGACAATTGTTTGTATTGGGGCGCGGCGCTGCTGTGTCACCGGATTTACCGAGGGCGGCTGAGGCCGCAAGCGCAGGAAAGTAGTTTGTTTTGGTTCGAGATTTCAAACTTTTAGGTGATTCGGACACAGACGAATTTTCCTGAATTTGAAAATGCCGTACAATAGGCAGAACCAATAAAATTTAGGCACGAACAGATTGGACCGGGGGAAGCTGCTCGCAGCAGGCCGGCGTAATCGTTAGCGCGGTGGTGATTGCCGCTGCGGCGTGATTATATCAGGAGGGTATTTTCTCATGTCGGATCCGTTGCCCATGGGGGAGAATTTCGCCACTATCAAGGTGATCGGGATCGGCGGTGGCGGCGGCAATGCTATCAACCGCATGATCGAAGAAGGTCTGGGGGGAGTCGAGTTTATCTCGATCAACACAGATGCCCAGGCGCTGCTGCTCAGCAAAGCTAAAACGCGCGTGCGAGTCGGCGATAAGCTGACACGCGGTCTGGGAGCCGGGGGCAACCCCGAAATCGGGCGCAAAGCGGCGGAAGAAAGCGCTGATGAACTGTATGAAGTGCTGCGCGGCGCCGATATGGTGTTTATTACGTGCGGTATGGGCGGCGGAACTGGCACCGGCGGCGCGCCGATTGTGGCGCAGGTCGCCAAAGAGCTGGGCGCGCTGACCATTGGCGTCGTGACCAAACCCTTCACGTTTGAAGGATCACGCCGCATCACCTCCGCCGAAGCCGGAATCGAGGCGCTCAAGGGCCAGGTCGATACTCTGATCGTGATCCCCAATGACCGCCTGCTGCAAATCGTCGACAAGCGGGCCAGCCTGCAAGAAGCTTTCGGCATGGCCGACGACGTGCTGCGTCAGGGTATTCAGGGTATTTCGGAACTGATCACCGTACCTGGGTTGATCAACCTGGACTTTGCCGACGTGCGCACGATCATGTCGGAAGGCGGCGCGGCATTGATGGCTGTCGGTCGGGCATCGGGCGAAGATCGCTCGCGCAAGGCCGCCGAAGCCGCGATCAGCAGCGATCTGCTTGATGTGACGATTGACGGCGCGCGGGGCATCCTGTTTAACGTGACGGGCGGCCCTGGCATGAGCCTGTTCGAAGTCAACGAAGCAGCGGCGATTATTAAAGAAACCGCGCATCCTGATGTGAACCTGATCTTCGGGGCTGTGGTCGATGAAAACGCGGGCGATGAAATCCGCATTACAGTGATCGCCACCGGGTTTGAACAAACCCATGTCGCCACCCGCCGCCCGGTCACGACCACCACCGGGCGCGACCGGATTCCCGCCAATATCAACAAATCAACGGCTCAGGCTGCGCCACGTCCGGCGCCGCGTCCGGTTCAACCACCGCCGGAACTGCCGCCCGCGCCGCCGAGCGAACCGCGCGCCGAAACGACACCTCCGGCTCAGCCGCAGGTGCGCCGCGTGGAAGAAGAATTTACATCGCGCGTCTACAATACCGACGACCTGGATATTCCCGCCTTCTTGCGGCGTAAAGATCGTTAAGTAAACGCGTTGTGGTTGACGTTGTAACAAATATTATGGCAGCGGGCTGATAGACCGGGCTGGTATAGCGCTGGCTGGGTCCATGACGGCTGGCGATTCCCTCCCCAGCCGCCCCCTCTCTAGATTGTTCCACCTTCTCATCCAGGGGCTATTTTGGGCTTTCTGCGTGTTGAGAAGGTGTTTTTTTCTGATCATTGCTGTGCATGATAGAAAGCATTGAATAGGCTTAAAGATTGTTTAAAAAGTACCCCAGTACTATGTACCAGAAAACGTGTTCGTGTTACATTAAAAACCATCAAAACACCATATATGGGGGTCAAATGGCAAAATTACCCCCATATATGGGGGTAAGGCCGCGCCGGGCCTGTACAACTGACCATTTTTGAACTCTATTTGACCCCAGTCAGCAGTTGCGCATTTTTATAAAAATATTTTATAACTAGTAACGATTTGGTTGGTTTTTGGTAGCCCCCAGAGAGTATTTGTATGCAATGTCCATACTGTGAAGCAACCGACGATTCGCGAGTGATCGATACGACCCGCGACAATCAAGGAATTCGCCGTCGCCGTGAATGTAAAGTGTGTGGCCGGCGGTTCAACACCTGGGAGAAGGTGACCAACGTCACCCCTATGTTAGTGAAGGGTAATGGGGAACGTGAAGCCTTCGACCGTGATAAATTGATCCGAGGCATTCATATTGCCTGCGCCAAACGCCCGATCCCGGCTGCGGGGATCACCGGGCTGGTGGATCAGATCGAAACCTATTTGCAGCAGTTGAACAAAGATGAAGTCTCCAGCCGGATTGTGGGAGACATGGTGGTCGAGGGCCTGAAAGAACTCGATCCGATTGCCTACATCCGATATGCCATAGTCTACCTGGGGCTGAACAACCTGACGAGCGTGCGGGATATGCTCGACAGTCTGCTGGCGGATCAGGCGTCCGCCGCTAAACCCCAGGCCAAAGCGCCGGTTCAGCACCATCCTTATGAACCGGACCACGACGCTGCCACCGGGCCGGACGGCAGTTCGCAAGACGAGGAAACTATCGATCCTGGCACATCCTCGCCAGACGATCCCTCGTCGTAGAGGGGGCGTTAATCTCCAATTGAACAAGGTATCGAACCCCGTCGCCGTTGTGCGCGACAGGGGATAGGTATGGTTTTGTCTGGTGCAGGGTTTCAAAAGGTGAGGAGTGGGAAACATGGAAGAAAAACAGCAGGTGCAAACACGGTCGAACGGTTTTCAGAAAATTCCACTGCCGCCCGATTTGTTACGCGATATTCCCCTGTCGGAGAATGCGCGCACGGTGCTGCGCAAACGCTATTTGCGGCGCGGCGAAGACGGTCAGCCCGTCGAAACTGAGCAGGAAATGTTCTGGCGCGTGGCCTACCATATCGCCAAAGCCGAAGAAGAAACCGGCGGTGATGTCGAGACAGCGGCGCGGCGCTTTTATGATTTGCTCACCCGGTTAGAGTTTTTCCCTAACAGCCCGACCTTTACCGGGGCGGGGACTCCCCTGGGGCAGCTCTCGGCGTGTTTTGTGTTGAGCATCGATGACGACATGGGGCGCACCGGATCAGGTATTTTTGAGACACTGCGCCATGCCGCACTGATTCAGCAGACCGGCGGCGGCAACGGTTTTTCGTTCAGCCACCTGCGTCCCAAAGGCGCGATTGTGCGCTCGTCGAATGGCGAGGCCACCGGGCCGATCGGATTCCTGCGGGTGTACGATCAGGCGTTTGGCGAGATCGCGCAGGGGGGATCTCGCCGTGGGGCCAATATGGCTGTGCTGCGCGTGGATCATCCCGATGTGCGCGACTTTATCACCTGCAAGACCAGCGAAAGCGCGATCACCAATTTCAACATTTCGGTGGGCATCACTGAGAAATTTATGCGCGCCGTGGAATCCGATGGCGATTTCGAGTTAGTGAATCCCCATGACGGCAAAGTATGGGAGACGGTCAAGGCGCGTGAATTGTTCGACCTGATCGTAAAACAGGCGTATCACAACGGGGAGCCGGGCGTGTTATTCCTCGACACGGCCAACCGCGAGAATCCTGTGCCGCACCTGTACGAACTCGAAAGTACGAATCCCTGTTTCGTAGGCAGTACCAGGATCGCTACGGAAATGGGCCTCGTCACTATTGAAGAACTCGCCGAATGGGGTGTTCCCGTATTTGTAGCAGCAGATAATCGCGCTCCTGTAGACGACACCATGCAACCGCTTCAGAAGTCGTTTGGTGTTGCCCTTCGCCCTGCATCACTTGCCTGGATGACCCGTCAAAATGCGCCGGTCAAGAAGCTGACGACCAGAATGGGTTACAGCGTCACAGCAACTCCCGACCATCGACTGTTGACGCCCAGTGGATATATCTCGATTCAAGACCTCAAACCTGGCGACGAGCTTTTGCTGCAAAGCGGGGAAGGTGCGTGGAGTAGAAATTACACGTTACCCAATGTTGAAGTGATGCAAGAAGAAATGAAACTCATGGCACTATCCGGCCATGATCACACTGTTCAAAGGGGTGATTTTAGAGAACAGTATAGCAATATCCCACGCTGCTGGTCTCATGATTTGGGTCTTGTCATGGGTTGGCTTGTTGCTGATGGTTGGGTCTCTGATGGAAATACGCGCAAAAGCATAGGCATGGTATTTGAAAATGATGACGTACTCGCTCAAATCCACGAACCATTGACTGAGTGGTTTGGCCCCGGATCTATTGTTGATCGAGAAAGTGTCAGACAGCTAACCTATAGCCGGGTACCGTTTAGATTCTTCCAGACCTTGGGTGTAAGCACACAACGTGCTCAACACAAACGTGTACCACACTCGATCTGGATGGCCCCCCGTGAAGCAGTGGTTGGATTCCTTCAAGGTCTTTTCAGCGCCGATGGAACGGTGAACTTGAATCTTGAAAAACAAGACTGCTCGGTCCGGCTTGCCAGTAGTTCACGCGGTTTGCTTCAAGACGTTCAAGTTTTGCTGAGTAACTTTGGTATCATGTGTCGTATCTACTACCGCCGCAATGCGAGACAACACCTGATGCCAGACGGCAAGGGAGGGCTTAAGGAGTATCCTTCTCAACCTCAATATGAACTGGTTATTGGTAAGGCCAACCGAGATCGTTTTGTAGAGTTGATTGGCTTTATCCACCCTGAGAAACAGACTAAAGTAGAGGGATACATTCGTGCCAAGACGAGGCGTTCCAATGCTGAGACTTTTACAGATACCGTAGTGAACGTGGAAGATGCCGGTATGGCAGATGTATATGATCTTGCTCAACCCCAAACCAGAAGTTTCATTGCCAATGGGGTAGTCTCGCATAATTGCGGCGAGCAGTTTTTAGGAAAATTTGAGAACTGCTGCTTAGGCTCGATTAATCTGGCCCGCCATATGACCTCTGATCACCGTGTGGACTGGGAAAAACTGAGCCGCTCGGTGGAAACATCAACGCGCTTTTTGGATGACGTGGTATCGGCGAATGCCTATGTCCCCGCCGTGCCGCAGCTTAGGGAAGCCGCCTATAAAGTCCGCCGGATCGGGCTGGGCATCATGGGTCTGGCGGATATGATGTATGAGTTGGGCGTGCGTTATGGGTCGGCAGAAGGGCAGGAATTCGCCAGCCAACTGCTGGAATTTGTGCGCTTCCACGCCATGCAGACCAGCATCAATCTGGCCGAGGAGCGCGGCGCGTTCCCGGCAATCGAGGGCAGCCTGTTCGATCCGAACGATCTCAAGTGGCAGCCGCCGCAGACGATGGTCCCTTATGTTCACCAGTGGGGCCGCCCGGCGCTGGACTGGTCGCAGATCGTGGCGGGCATCAAACAGCATGGCATCCGCAACGGGGCCGTATTGACGGTCGCGCCCACCGGGACGATCTCCACCGTCGCGGGCTGCGAAGGCTACGGCTGCGAGCCGGTGTTCGCGCTGGCTTATATGCGTTATGTCAATGACAAGGGCAAACAGATCACGCTGCAATATACCAGCCCGCTGTTTGATCGCGCGCTGCGTGAAGCTGGATTGAGCGAGGCGACAATTCAGCGCATCATCGATCAGGTGAACCTGACCGGAACCTGTCAGGGTGTGCAGGAAGTCCCCGAAGCGATCCGGCGGGTGTTCGTGGTAAGCGGTGATGTCAGCGCCGAAGAACACGTCCGTATGCAGGCGGTGATGCAGCGCTTCACAGATAATGCCATCTCCAAAACGGTCAACATGCCCGCCGCCGCCACCGAATCCGATGTGGCGCAGGCGTATCAACTTGGCTGGAAACTCGGCTGCAAGGGGCTGACGGTATATGTCACGGGCAGCCGCGAGAAAGTCGTCCTCGAAACCGCCGAAACCAAACAGAAAAAAGAGGCCGACGCGGCTCCTATCACGCAGACGCGCCTGTTCAACGAAGAAAAGAAGCCGCGCCCGCGCCAGTTGACCGGGAAGACTTTCCGGGTCGCTACGCCGTTAGGGGCCACCTATGTCACCGTCAACGAAAATGGCGAGGGCCGGGACCAGCCGTTTGAAATCTTCCTGCACACGGCCAAAGCCGGGTCGGAGACGGCGGCGATCTCAGAGGCGTTAGGGCGGCTGATCTCGTATATTCTGCGGCTGACATCCAATGTCAGCCCGCGCAACCGCCTGATGGAGATCGTGCGCCAGTTGAGCGGAATCGGCGGCACACGCACTATCGGGTTTGGGCCGTCGCGCGTGGGCAGTCTGCCGGATGGAATCGCCCAGGTGTTGCAGGAATATCTGGACGAAAGCGAGGAGAATTATGACGAACTCGCTACCGCCAACCCGGTCCCGATTCAGCAGCTTCCCCTGCCGATAGAGTCCTCAAAGCGGCTCGGTGATCTGTGTCCTGAGTGCGGCGCGGCGACCCTGGTCAACGAGGAAGGCTGCCGCAAGTGTTATAGCTGCGGGTTCAGCGAGTGTTAGGGATTTCTAAATTCATGGACGACCTCACCCCCTACCCCCTCTCCAACCAAGTTGGAGAGGGGACCGCAGCCGGGCCGATTTTGACAAAGCGTTTCCAAAATGAGCCGACAATGAGCTTCCCTCTTTACCACGATGAAAAGCATCTAACAAAGCTCTGAGTTGAAGTAGCTAGAACGGGAGAACAATCTTGAACCAAGAAATTCTTCAAATGGCCTTTGCTATTCATAATAATCCCGGCGTATATGCCCTGTTGCTTGGTTCTGGCATTTCACGATCTGCGGAGATTCCAACAGGGTGGGAGATTGTTCAAATACTTACTCGGCGAATTGCTGTCGCTTCGGGGGAAAACCCGGTACAGGATTCAATCGAATGGTATAGGAATTTCTTTGGCAAAGAACCCCGATATGATGACTTGCTTCAAGAAATCGCGCCAAAGCCATCGGAACGGAATGCTATGCTTCGTAAATATTTTGATAAGCCACCTACTCCCGCGCATAAAGCTATTGCTCAGCTTATCAAGAGTGGCTATATAAGAGTGGTTGTGACAACAAATTTTGATCGACTGCTTGAAAATGCACTCAAAGAAATCGGCATTGAGCCTGACGTAATTAGCACAGACAGTATGCTTATAGGATCACGTCCTTTGCAACACTCATCAATCGTAATACATAAGCTGCATGGTGACTATCGTGATGACAACTTCAAGAATATTGCAGGGGAACTAAAAGAGTATACTGAACCCTGGAACAAACAACTAAGCCGGATTTTTGATGAATATGGCCTAATTGTCTGTGGGTGGTCAGGAGATTGGGATATTGCCCTACAAACCGCACTTTACGAAGCAAAATCCCGGCGTTATTCGATTTTTTGGAGCTTCTATCCTCAACTCTCTGATTCCTCGAATAAGCTTATCAAACACAGAGAAGCGCGGAGCATTGGTCCAATAGAAGCCGATTCTCTTTTCGTTGAATTGCAGCGAATGATCGAGGCGCTTCAACAATTCGATCATGCTCATCCACTTTCTGCAAAAGTAGCAGTCGAGCGAACTAAAAAACTACTCAGTGATGATAGGCAAATTGAACTTGAAGAATTGGTGCGTTTTGAAGTCGGACAAGCATATAACACTTTGATTTCTCCTGAGTTCTATGATCAAATTCAGAGTCAACCCAATCTGGAAGAAGTCCTCAAAAACTGTTTTGATGCGTGCGAAGTTGCATTGAACATGCTTATGACGATGTGCTGGTATGGCAAACCAAATCAGTCCGAACTTTTAAAATATGCATTGAGGCAATGGGTACAAAAACCTCAACCCCAGATACAGCATTCTTTGTCGGGTCTTTTATTAATTTATGTGGCTGGAATCGCAGCACTGTATAGGAATAACTGGTTCTATCTTTCAGCAATCTTTTGTAACAACAAGATGTGGGCTGATGAGGAAAGATTCGACAAGCGTCCTGAGAAAAAGTGGGATGTCTTTGACTTGATCTGTATAAGAACTGTGGGTAGGTATTCTACTCAAGAACAGGGATTAGGTAAATTAATTCAAGAGCTAATAACACCAATGCTGCAAGCGTATATTCCGTCCACAAAGGATATTGAATCCAACTTTGATTTATTTGAGGCACTAATTGCAGTTATACGTTTGCATCAAATTGATTATAGTAGTTTTCCTCAAATCGCTGTCATGTTTCATGATTCCCACAGATCACTAGGTTTTATTTTAGAGTTTTGGGCCAATGGGGGAAGGCAAGGAGCAGACTGGGAGCCTTTAAAAGCAGGACTCTTTGATGGTGATCCTGAAAAATTAAGAAAAGCGTTAGCCTTACATCGTGAGCATGTAAATTCCCCATCCAGGATGTATAAACATTACATTGATGCTTATAATCAAATCCCTACCTAGAATTATGAATTGAGCTTCCCCCGCCAAACTTAGTGACAGGGGAAGAAGATTAGATATATCACCCGCCCTATCCCTTGAGTACCTTCTCAATCTCGCGGCGGTGAATGTGATCGTGTACGCCGATGATACGGAAAATATCGCGCAGTGTGGTGTCACCGATAACCGGATGGTGCGCCCGCTGCGCGAGTTGTTCCTCGCCTAATTGCTCAAACAGGGTTTCCGTCTGGCGGCGTTGATCGTCCAGCCCCGCGAGAATCTGATCGCGCGTCAGGGGGCCGCGTTCGGCCAGCCGTTTCGCGTTATGTTCATCCAGCGTCAAACTGGTGGGGACCGAATCGCCGCGCCCGCGCGCATAAGCGGCGATCACGCTGCGGTGATCTTCCTCGGCGTTGATCAAATGAGTCAGCGTCTCGCGGATCGACCAGCCTTCGACGCTGCGCCGGTCTAACTCAGCGTCAGGCAGCGCCGCGATCACTGCCAGCAGTTTTTCGCGTTTTTGGGCCAGGTCGTCAAGAATCGGGTGCGCCATCTTGTGCCTCCTGATTTGGGCGAATAGTTCCGAACAATAACAACCCCATGCCGCCGCGCGCGTTATGATCACTTGCCGCGATTCGACCCCGGTGTTAATGTTATCCGGCACAAAACAGAGGAGGTTATGTATGCGTTTTAAGTATCTCTTGTGGGACTTTGACGGCACATTGTTCGACACCTACCCGGCGCTGATCCAGATCATCGAGCGCGCACTGGCTGACCTGGGCGGCCACGAAACCCGCCAGGAGATCGGACGCCTGTTAGACATCACGATGGATGAATGTTTCAAAGTGCTGCTCGAACGGCACCACCTCGACGCAGCAGCGTTTGATGCCCGGCTGGATTTTCATTACGCGCAGACGACGATCCACGACCGGCCCCCGTTTCCCGGCGCGATCCGGGTGTGCGAGCGGGTGATCGCTGCCGGAGGGCGCAACTATCTGTTTACGCACCGGGGACACAAAACACTGACTGAACTGCTGGATGGTTATGGTGTGGGCGGGCTGCTCGCGGATCGTTTATCGACCGCCGACGGCTACCCCCTCAAACCCGATCCCGCAGGTTTTATCGCGCTGATCGAAAAACACGACCTGCCGCGTGATCAAGTCTTGGCGGTGGGAGATCGGGATCTGGATGTTGTCGCCGGGCAGCAGGCGGGGGTAAAAACCTGCCTATATGACACTGTGCCTTCGCCGGGTGTGCATCCCGATTACCTGATTTCCTCCTTTGAGGAATTAGAGAACATCCTGGAATTATAAGCAGGTATTCAGGCACTTGCGCCAGACCGCGCCCGGTGTTAAAAGAGAGATAGAATAAGTGGGGGC
>JACRBK010000672.1 GCA_016234525.1 Chloroflexota bacterium | reverse complement strand
CTATACGATTACGGCTACGAATAACGATCTTACACTGACCTATCCGGTTATCGTGGAAGATACGCTTGTGCCTGAACTCACCTACTACTCGCATGTGGCCAGCCAGGGAACGTTTGACTCGGCTACCGGCATTTGGGATGTAGGCGATCTCGGGCCAGGGGCATCGGCAGTGCTGACTCTTCAGGCGCGGATTGCTGAAGGCACCGCAGGAACAGTGCTCAACAACAGCGCTCGAATCGAAAATGCCCTGGGCATCGGCACTGACAGCCGCCCCACTAATGATGTCGCGAGGGCGGATGTCTCCGTACGCGGCGGTGGAACGTCTGAAGGCGGCGCAGCAGGAGTAGCGGGGGCGCTCGGTTTGCCCAGTCTGTCGGCCTTTGACCCGGCGTTGAGCAAAGTCGGCCAGTTACAGCCCGGCGGAATCGGCCTGACGGGTGAAAAGATCACATGGACGATCAATATCACCAACAACGGCACGGCAACGGCCTACAATGTGCCGCTGGTCGATACTGTCGAATCTGAAATGCGCGTAGACAGCGCGGACATCAGCAAGGGGTCGGTGGCGATCAACGGACAGACCGTCTCGTTTACCATCCCCAGCCTGGCTCCGGGTGAAACTGTCACGGCGCATATCTACACCACTGTACTCACCAGCCCGCTGGATGGTCTGTTCACCAACGAAGCCTCGATTATCGTCCCTGACGGCGCAGGCGGCGCAATGGTGCTGGCGAATGTTAAGGCGAACGTGTCCGGTGTTGGAACGCTGCCCTCGACCGGTTATCCGCCGGACGAACAGTCTGGTTTTAATCCCTGGTGGGTGATCATCCTGGCGGCGGCGCTGCTGCTGGTCCTCACACTGGGTAAGGTGGTTGTAAACCGCCGGACGAATATTTAAGTCGGATTGAACGAATGCCAGGGTACAGCGCCCTGGCATAAAGTCAAATAAAGGGGTGCGCCACACATCAGCGCCCCCTTTTTGTTATCGGAGACAGCCATATGAAAACAGGCGCTTTGTTGCAGAATATGGTCCTGATCACCGCCGCCGGATTGATCTTGCGCTGGTGGGACAGGCGCTACCGGGCCAACTCAACCGCTGTCTACCGGGCACAGGGGTTGTTACAGGACATTCCCGAAGGGGTGATCGCCCTGAATGCGCACGGACGGATCACATTTTTCAGCCAGAGCGCGACCCGGCTCACTGGTTGGACAGCCAGCGCGGCGCAAGGGCAGTTATTGGCGGATGTCCTCAGCGTTTCCGAAAATGATGCAGCCCGGCTGTCCAACTTTTTAGCCGAGCCGCGCCCGCTGCACCTGACACTGCTCACCAGGCCGCCCGTATCGCTGGCGATCACTGGAACGCGCCTGAAAACCGCGCGCGGGCGTGATGAAGGGGTGGTGGTCGTGCTGCGCGACATCACCGAAGCTGAATCGGGGCGCAGCCTGCACTCCTATTTTCTGGCGCATATTTCCCATGAATTTCGCACCCCGCTGGCCGGGCTGAATGCTTCGATTGAACTGCTGACCGAGGAATATGAATCTTTCTCTCCGGCAGAGATAGACGAATTGTTAACTTCGATCCATCTCAGCACATCCGGGTTACAGGCATTGGTTGACAATCTGTTGGAGAGCGTTAACATCGAAGCTGGACGTTTTAGCATCCACCGGCGTCCGACGGAGATCAACCGGGTATTATCTGACTCGGTGCGTATGATCCAACCCTTGTTGGATCGCCGCCAACAGACACTCTCATTGACAGAGCCGCTCCAGGTTCCACCGGTGAACGCTGATCCGACCCGTTTGACGCAGGTCATGATCAATTTGCTCTCTAACGCCAGCAAATACAGCCCACAGCGAAGCGCGATAGACTTGACTGTACAAACCGCCGGTCAAATGCTGCGTGTAACCGTCGCGGATCGTGGGCCGGGAGTGCCGCTGACCGAACGCGAAAACCTGTATGAGCGTTTTGTGCGGTTGAATATCCATGCCACCGAACAGGCGGGTATGGGTCTGGGGCTGTCGGTAGTCAAAGCCATTATCGAAGAACATCACGGCAAGGTGGGGGTAGACGAGCGGCCCGGCGGCGGGGCTGTTTTCTGGTTTACGCTCCCTCTGAAAGAAGGTCTTGATTGAAAGCGCTTATTGTCGATGACGATCTGGTGTTGGCCGACGTGTTATCGTTTACGCTGCGGCGGGCAGGTTTTCAGGTGGTCACAGCCCATGACGGACAGACCGCGCTGGATGCCTGGCGGCAGGAAAACCCCGATCTGATCATCCTGGATTTGAATCTGCCCAAACTCGACGGCCTGACCGTCTGCCAGCGTATCCGCGCCCAGGCTCAAACGCCGATCATCATGCTCACGGTGCGCGGCGACGATGAAGACGTTGTGCGCGGCCTGGAAATAGGTGCGGATGACTATATCACCAAGCCGTTCAGCCCGCGCCAACTGGTGGCCCGCGCCCAGGCAGTGCTGCGCCGGGCGGGGATCACCCCAGTTCCTGGCCCGCTGGTGGCCGGAGACATGACGCTCGATCCTAGCCGCCGCGAGGTTTACCGCGCCGGTCAACTGCTCACCCAACTCACCCCGCTCGAATGTCGTTTACTCGAAGTTTTGATGCTCAATACCGGGCACGTGCTGACCGCTGATACCCTGATCAACCAGATATGGGGACCGGCAGGCGGCGACCGGACCATGCTTAAACAACTAGTCCACCGCCTGCGCTCCAAACTCGAACCCGATCCGGCGCTGCCAGTCTATCTTGAGACTGTGCCGGGGGTAGGCTATGCCCTGGTCTATCGCACGCCAGAAATCTGATTTTGTCACCAAATTGTCACCACCTTGTAGCTTGATTTGTTACTTTGGGTGGGTACACTACGCCCGATATGAGCGACTATCCTTATCTCTCTTTGAGCCGGGTCACGATTGATCCAGAAGTGGCCCGCCTGCTGCCGCGCCAGTTGGCTTATTATTATCTGGCGCTGCCGTTAGCCCGCGATGACGATCAGCTTACGCTGGTGATGGCGCATCCTGACAACCCAGCGGCCATGGCTGTGCTGCGGGCCGTGTTGGGCGAAACCGTCGTGCCGGTGCAGGGTGCGGCCAAAGAGATCAGAGCCACGCTGAATCAGGTTTGGGCCGGGCCAGCAGATGCAGAGACGCAGCATATTTTGTCCTGCTGCACCGTCCCGGCCTGGATAGATCTGGTCACAGAAGCAGCGGATCGAATGGCGCAGGCTTTCGGTGCGGCGATCACGAGCCTGAGCGCAAGCCAAAACACCTTAGAAACGGTCTTGACGGTTGCCCGCGAGGGACAATACAGCCTGACGGTGATCGATATGCCGCCAGGAGAAGCCCTGTCAGCGCTGCTGCGCTCGTCGTCATCACCCGTGCTGCTAGTGCGCGGCGCGGCGTTCAATCTGCGCCATATTCTGCTGGTGCTGCGCGGTCATTCGCCTGACGAAAGCGTGCTGGATTGGGTGATCCCGCTGGCGAATACCTATCACACCCTGGTGACACTGCTGACTGTCGCGCCCGCTGCCGTCACCGGACGGCGTGTACAGCGCGGCCCGCGAATGCCACACGGGCTGGCTGCCCTGTTGACTGCCGAGAGCGGCCCCGGCGAACATATCGCCACCTGTGCGCGGCGGCTCAATGAGGCGGGTGTACACGGGCTGGTCAAACTGCGCCAGGGAGAGTTAGAAGAGCAGATCGCCGCCGAAGTGGCAGGGGGAAGTTATGACTTGATCACCCTGGCCGCAGAAGCACATGGCGACGTGGTACAGCGTATCTTGCGCCAGTTGGACACGCTGCCGCCTGATCACCGCCAGCCGGTGCTGGTGATCAAACCGCTCACCGAATAACCGTTAAAAAATGGGGATCTCAGCGGTGTTTATCCGCTTATTCAATGGGGAGAAGCCTATATGTTTCGTTCACGTCAGATGATTATCCGGTTGTTACTGGTCCTGTTGGTGCTCGTTCCCGCGTTGAGTGCCTGCGGCGGAGATGATAAAAATTCGGGCAAAACGACGATCACTATCTCCGGGGCGTTTGCGCTTTATCCGTTGGTCGTGCAGTGGACTGAGGAATATCAAAAACTGCATTCCGATGT
>JACRBK010000671.1 GCA_016234525.1 Chloroflexota bacterium | reverse complement strand
TTGGTTTGGAACGTGGTTCGCTCGGTTGACTTCATCCTCGCTTGGTCCCTCTGGCGGCGACGACACCAAGCCCGGGCCAAACGCTGTCACTATCGTCGCCGACAAGCTCTTTTACCATACTATCTGCGGCTGTAGTACTAGAAAATAATAATCACCACAGATGAAGTATTCGTTCACCCCCAGGTTTTTGTGAGCATGATACGTGCCACCGCGCAGCAGCCCCTGTGCATCGGGATCAGTTTCGACAAAACGCGCGTTGAGGCTGTCGAGCAGTCGTGTGGCAGAGGTGCGCAGTCGGGCGGCTTCTTCGCTGCTCACTTGGGGCGCAAGTCGCAGCAGCCCGGCGGCGGCGATGGCGCTGGCGGATGTATCGGGATGGTGTGGGGCATCGGCGGGCAGACGCAGGTCCCAGGTGGGGATACCATCCGGCGGCAGTTCGATCAAAAAACGCTCTGCCGCGCTGCGAGCCGCATCCACAAACGTGTTGCTGCCGGTCCATTGCGCAGCAGTGGCGAATCCAAAGATTGCCCATGCCTGCCCGCGTGCCCAGAGTGAATCATCAGCAAAACCCTGGTGGGTTTTGGGGCCAACCGGTTTGCCAGTGTTTTGATCAAAGAAATAGGTGTGATAGGTGCTGCCATCGTCGCGCAGCAGCGTGTAGGCGGTCGTCTCGGCGTGATCGCGGGCGAAGGTGTGCAGTTCGCGGCGACCTGTTTGATCGGCAGCCCAAAACAGCAGGGGCAGATTCATCATGGTATCAATGATAATACGCCCGCCTTCATCCGCCGCGCCTATCGCTCCCCAGGCTTGAATATATTTACCGTTAGGATGATACCGTTCGGCCAGCAGATCAGCGGCCTCTAACGCCAGTTGACGCGCTGCCGGATCACCGGTACACTGCCACTGCGCCCGCGCACTCAGGCTGTACAAAAAACCGAGATCGTGCGTGATATGAATCCGCTGTTTGAGCCGGTCCGCAAAACTGGTTAAGGTTGCCCGTGCGCTGTCCGCCAGGCTGTCATCGTGAGTTCTGTTGTAGGTCAGCCATAACAACCCCGGCCAGAATCCCGCCAGCCATTGATCGTTCGGCTGCAATACATACCGCGACCCATTCCCATAAACCGGGAACAGGTCGCCGAAAAGACTTATGTTACACTTAACGCGATCAAAGTGCGTTTTTAGACTTTTTAGACTGCTCATCGCTGCTCCACAAAGATTGATAACTTAATTAGGGAGCAATGATAAGTTAAAGGCTGGCTGAAATCAACCGCCTCACATCTTGAGCAAACCGCTCGACATGGCTCAGCACGAAGTCCACAATATCTCTGGTGGGGTCCAACACCAGCGGTGTGAGATCCATCGCAAAATTTGTGCCAGTGGTGTCGTCGGTCCCATGGGATGCAAAATAAGTCGCATGGGCGCGCCGCCGCCCCATCGTTGCCAGATCGTAACGTTTGCCGCCGCTGATCTGTGAATCAAACACGCCGACCAGCGACATCTGGATATTTTCTTGCGCCGAGAGATCAAAACTCACTTTGTCTTCGTCCAACATCCAGTCCAGGTCGCGCCAGACTTCACAGCCATACACATGCTGCGGGCGGTCGGCGGCGGGCAAAGCGCGCAGTGCCTCAATAGTTTTGATCGCCACCCCGATATGCGTCGGGTGTTTGTCTGCGAGGTTGTGGGTATAGACGACCTGGGGTTTCGCCAGGCTGAACAGCGCCCGCAGATCTTCGACAGGGTTTTTATCTGCCGCACTTTTGACCGCCGAACTGGGATAGTCCAGCAGTACCTGGGCAGCATATTCACCCACGACGGCGGCTTTTTTCTGTTCTTTGATACGGACCTGCTGCATTTCAGCGTCGGAAAAATGGGCATACAAGCTGGTGCGCGGCGATCCGGCCCCGTTGGTGACAACCACCCCAGTGAATCCTCGGTCGGACCGCTGGAAACACTGCAATACCCCGTCCATCGCCATAATTTCAATATCATCCTGGTGGGCACTGATCGCCATGTGGGTGGTGAGGGCGATTGCCTGTTCGGCGGGCAGTCCATCGGGAACAAAAATCTGGGCGGTATCGAGTTTAAATTTCATTTTTGTATCTCCTTAAAGTTCGGGCAGACTGGCAGCGGCGATAGACTGCCCAACACGGCGGCTCTTTTCATCGGGCAGTTGGATATTGACCTGTGCAGCGAGTTCAGGGAACTCCGCCCGGATCACTTCGTTCGCGCCATCGAGGATCAACGATCCCCCCCGGCCCGACGTGCAGCGGCCCAAAATGAGGACATGCTTGAGCGGGTAAAAGTCGGCATAATGCGCGATGGTATAACCCAGGTAAATGCCCATGCTTTGCCAGATTTGAGTCGCAGTTTCGTGTCCGGCTTCGAGCATGGCCTGGACAAATTTCAACCGGTCAGCGTCGGTGATATCCTGCGGGATCGTGATCCCGGCTTTAGGAGCGAGCCGGAAGACGGCTTGCTGTGAAAAATACAGCGCGCCCACACCGCGATCCCCGGACCACTCATCGGCCTGCGCGTCTGGTTGGTAATCCACTGGGGCAAAAGCCAGTTCGTTGAGCCAATCCGTAATCTTGCCTTGGGGAGTCACATATCCCGCCGCTTCGCTCGATCCCATCGCCACGCCCAAAATGCTGTCATCTTCCAATGACATCGAGCCTGCCAGGGCCGTGACTTCACCATCGTTGATCACTTCGAGTGGAACATTACCCATTTCTTCGCGGATGCGAGCGAACATATCGCGCACTTGCCCATAACGATCTTCGGGGATGCCGCGAAACAGCGAGGCCACCATGGGGCGGTTATCAACATACACCCCGGCAGAACTGCCGCCAATCGCATCGACACGCGGCATTTTTGAAGCGGCCAGTTTGAGCGCGGCCAAAATCTGATCGTGATGATAGCTAGGGTCGGTGTGTTTGCGCGGCTCCCATACGATCTCCTCGCTGAATACCGCCTGCCCATCTACCACTGCTGACACTTTCAAATCCGAAGCGCCCAGGTCAAACCCGATCCGGCAGCCTTCCAGGTGACGGCCCAATGATTTGGCGCTCTCATGCGCCGGGGGAACGTCGCTGGCAGCGCAGGCGATCACCGTAAACGGGCGGGCATAAACTTTGTCGCCCATGAAAGAATAATCGAATGCGCGCGCGCCATTCGCAGAATACACGTCTTGAATATGCTGTCCGATCTGCTGCGGGCCGCCGATAGTTACTTTCCAGCCGCCGCGCTGCCACAGTAAAAACTTAACCAGCCGCTCGATATACATCAGGTTGGCATCGGCGCGGGAATGCCCATCAGGAAAAACAGTGGTTTCAAAACGTGAAAGTGTGCCGCCGGTTCGCTCTAGCCCGATCACCAGTGGCACGCCGACACCCGATTGTTCGACTTCGGCGCGAAAGGCGCGGTTAGCGAGCACCGCCGGGCGATAGGCTGGATCGAGCGGCGGCACAAAACGAGGTTCAATCAATTTAAAAGAAGCTGCCATAATGATCTCTCCAGGTAATAAGCAGTTAACGAGTCACGGTGACTTTGGTCAAACCGCGCGGCTGATCGACTTCGTGACCTTTGACAATGGCGAGCCGCATGGCAAACACCTGTCCATGCAATATGGCGACAATAGGTGACAGCCATTCGGGAAGATCAGCGGGCAGCCGCATGGGGTTTTGCGCATACTTGAAAGCGGTTTCGTCGTTGGAAATTACCAGCAGCTCGGCTTTTTTGTCGTGCAGCTTTTCTAGCAAATCCAAGACCCCAGGCAGCGTTTTGCCTGCGGGCGCGACCACCACCACCGGGAAACCCGGATGGATCACGGCAATCGGGCCGTGCCGGAAGTCGGCTTCGCTGTAAGCATCGCCCGTGATATAACATAATTCTTTGACTTTGAGATTGATTTCAAAAGCCGTTGAGTAATTGTATCCCCGCCCGATGGTTGCAAATTCACTCATATAGCGATAACGTTCTACCCATAGTGGATCATGCAGCGGGCCGGAGATAAACTGCGACAGGGTTTGCGATGCATACGCCGGAAGTTTGGCGAGCGCCTGGTGCAGCGCCGGGTCATCGACCAGCGCGGTAACGAGCATGGCAATCGCGGTCAGTTGGGCCGTGTATGTTTTCGTGGCGGCGATGCTGATCTCTGCCCCTGCCAGCAGCGGCAGATGGTAATCGGCAGCCAGGGCGACCGGCGATTCGGGATCATTGGTGATCGCTACCGTCAGTCCACCCTGTGAACGCGCATCGGCCAACACCTGCCGCACATCTTCTCCCTGCCCGGATTGTGAGATTCCCAGCGTGACGGCGCGGGCCAGATTGGGCGGTGACTGGTAGAGTGTGTGTACCGATGGAGTTGCCAGGGCGACCGCCAGTTGAGCATGTGTCCCAAACAAATATTGAGCATAACGGGCGGCGTTGTCGGATGTGCCGCGCGCGGCGATGCTAATAAATGCAGGGTTAAAATCACGAATGGCGCGGGCGATCTGGCGGGCGGTTTCAGATTGTTCGCTAAGCAAACGTTGGAGAACGGCGGGTTGTTCGGCTATTTCTTGTTCGAGATACATCGTGAGGTATCCTCAAGTTTGACGGTAGTTGACACCATTTTTATTCTACAGTATACTTTGTTCGTAGTCAATACAAACAAACTGAGTCTATCCTATGATACGCCATTCCGCTGATCACAATTTGATGCGTAATCTCAACCGGGCGTTGATCTTGCGCCATTTGCGATTGGCGTCGCCTCAGTCTCGCGCCAATCTCGCCGCGCGTACCGGCCTGATGCGCAGCACGGTTTCCAGTCTGGTAGACGAACTGATCGAGTCTAATCTCGTTCACGAAACCGGTATTGGTCCTTCACAAGGGGGACGTCCCGGCACACTGTTGGAACTGAATCCCGCTGGGGGCTGCGCAGTAGGGGTCGAGATCACCAACGAATCCGCCCTGGTGCTGCTGACTGATTTTCTGGCCCATCCCCGCTGGGAACACCAGATCAGGTTAGAAAACAGCGCGCCGGAACTGGTCATTCCCCAGGTTGAACACCTGATCGAAGAAGCCCTGAGTTATAATGATCGCACCGATACCACCCGCCCGCTTGGGATTGGGTTGGGGACGGTGGGGCTGGTCAATATTCAAACTGGCACGCTCAAGCTCGCCGCAAACCTCGAAGGCTGGCGCGATATTCCTTTTCAGGCCATGTGGGAAAAACAATTCGGGCTGCGTGTGCATGTCGGCAACGAAGCGACGATTGC
>JACRBK010000670.1 GCA_016234525.1 Chloroflexota bacterium | reverse complement strand
ATCGCGGATTTTAAAACATACTTCAAGGATTAAGTGTATCCTGAATAAGTGTATTAGACAACTTTTTGGACCGACTTGACCTAAGTCAACGAACATTTAAAAACCCGTAGTAAACTACATCAGATTAAGATCACAGCAGGCGGTATCCCACACCGGGACACTAAAATACATCTCAGAGGCAAACATGGATTCAAGTATTCCGGCAGGCGTTCGGCTTAAAACAGTGGCGCTTCCTCCCGAACATGGGGCCTGGGGATTCTTGCTCGAACCTATTTTGTTAGGTCTAGGGGCAGCCCCTTCTATCGCGGGTGGTTTTTTAGCAGTGGCGGTGATCGGCGCTTTTCTGGCGCGGCATCCTCTCAAAATAGCGGCAGCCGATTGGCGGCGCGGAAAACGTTACCTGCGTACCCGGCTGGCGGAACGGTTCGCGTTGGCCTACAGCGCACTAGCACTGCTCGGTGGAGCCGCTGCGCTTGGCCTGGCGGGACCCGGTATTTTTCTTCCGCTGCTGCTGGCGATCCCGCTGGCGGTGGTAATGTTCGCCGGATATATCCAGAATCGTGGACGCGAACTGGTCACCGAATTGGCTGGGGCGAGCGCGATGGCGTTGGCGGTTTCCAGCCTGGCGCTGGCAGGCGGAAAGTCCCCTGAGATCGCGCTGGCGTTGTGGGGGGTACTGCTCGCGCGTAACAATGCGTCGATCTTGTATATCCGCGCCCGCCTGCGCCTGGAAAAAGGCAAACCCTTTTCTTTCGCGACGGTATTGATCTCAAACGTGCTCAGCACAGCAGGAGTCCTGGCGCTGGTGCTGGCGGGATTGATCCCATGGTTGGCAATATTGGCGATTCTTATTCTGTTCTGCCGTGCCATCTATGGGCTGTCACCTTACCGCCGCCGCGTGCGCACCCAAACGTTGGGTTTTCTCGAAATGGGATATGGGCTGTTGGTCGTCCTGGCGACCTTAGCCGGGGGGTAGAGAACAAAAAATCAGCGGTATTGCTACCGCTGATTTTATTTGGTGCTGAAGGTGGGAGTCGAACCCACACCCCCGAACGAGGACTACGCCCTGAACGTAGCGCGTCTGCCAATTCCGCCACTCCAGCTTGTTGGAATCCATTTTACCGAAGTTGCTGTGTGTGTCAAGTGCGAAATCTGGCTGCGGCGAAAAAACCGCCGCCGATTAAGTCCACGCTTGACCCGTCTATAGCCATGCGCTATACTTGCCGCTTGCAAGTCGGGAATCCCCGGCTTATTTTTGCACGGGGAAACCAGACAGGCAGATGGTTTTGACTGGATGGTTCTCACCAATCTCGCGCCTTGTGCGCGTTTTTTGAAAGAGGTTTCGGAATGCCAAAGCGTACCTATCAACCCAAAGTTCGCCGCCGCCTACGCGTACATGGTTTTCGCCAGCGTATGAGCACCAAGAACGGGCGGAGAGTTTTAAAATCGCGTCGTTTGAAGGGCCGCGCCCTGCTGGCGCCCAAGATGAATAATCACGTCAAGAAGATCAACTGGAAAGTTTAGTCGGCCCGGCTGAGCTTACGGCCATGCAGCGTCATTTGCGCCTTCGCCGCACAGAAGATTTTGCGCGTCTGAAGCAGAGCGGTCATGTATGGCGACATCCACTGCTGATTCTGAGCGTGACAGCTAACAGCCTCACACATAACCGCTATGGATTTGTGACCAGCAAACAGCTTGGAAATGCCGTTGCCCGCAACCGTATCCGGCGTTTGCTGCGTGAGGCAGTGCGTCACGCTCATCCCGATCTGGCACCGGGGTATGATGTAGCGGTTATTGCTCGAATGCCGATCCGGGGGAAATCTTACCGGACGGTTAAAGAGGCCGTATGGGCCGGGCTGCACGCTGCCGGACTGTGGCGGCCCAAAGGGGAAACACCGCCGTGAAATATCTGGTGTTGGCGCTGATACGTTTTTACCAGCTTACCCTGTCGCGGATGATGCCGCCAAGCTGCCGGTATGAACCAAGCTGCTCACGTTATACGTATGAAGCAGTACAAAAATACGGCGCGTTCAAAGGCGGGTGGATGGGTTTAAAACGCATTGGCCGCTGCCATCCCCTAAGTCCGGGGGGATACGACCCAGTTCCCTAACCCTGGCCCAAGTTTGTTAAGGATCACGCTTGAAAACATCTCGTCTCTTCCCTGCATCACCGTATACCCTTATCGCCCTGCTGTTGTTGGTGCTGGTGCTGGCTGCTTGCAGCGGCGGTGGCGCCGATAGTTGGGCCGGGGTATCCATAGACTCTGACACCGGGTCCATTTACGTGTCCTACGATAAACACGTCGTTGCTATTAATCCTACCAGCGGCGCTACGCAGTGGGAATATAAAAACGACGACGCCAAATTTTTCGCTGTACCCGTTGTCCATGAAGGCATACTCTATATTGGCGATTATAAAGGGCGGCTGCACTCGCTGAATGCTGAAACAGGCGAGAAGCTCTGGGTTTATGCCCCTGAAAAAGACACCTTGATTGGCCCATTTTCATTAGACGCGGGGGACCGGGTGATCAGCGGAGTAGCGGTAGATTCCAACCTGGTCTATTTCGGGTTGGGCAGTCGCAACCTGATGGCGGTTTCACGCGAGACGGGCGAAGAAGTGTGGACCTTCAAGACCAATCATGGGGTATGGGCCACGCCGCTGTATGTGAAAGCCAATCCTGATGTGAACAGTGTTGCGACGGTGTACGTGGCATCGCTGGACCATTATCTGTATGCAGTCAATGCTCAGACCGGCAAAGAATTGTGGCACAAAGACATGGGGGGAGCGATCCCCGGCCAACCGGCTTACGATCCTGTTCGGAACTGGTTGTA
Source organism: Chloroflexota bacterium (assembly GCA_016234525.1). Classification (GTDB taxonomy): domain Bacteria; phylum Chloroflexota; class Anaerolineae; order Aggregatilineales; family Aggregatilineaceae; genus JACRBK01. Next base: position 4,154 of record JACRBK010000670.1, on the reverse strand, counting down.
TGTCGGAACTTTTGTCTCGGAAGTCATCGCGGTTGATCTTGACACCCATCAGATCGTGGATCGCTACGAGGCCGAAAACTGGGTCTGGGGCGGACCGGTCTATGAAGACGACGTGCTGTATTTTGGCGATCTCAAGGGCAATCTGTATGCTCTGAGTGTGACAGACGACGGCTTCAAACAAAAGTGGAAAAAACCGGTGGCCGATGGTGCTATCCGGTCTACGCCGCTGCTGACGGAAGACCTCATCGTCGTCGGTTCCAAAGATAAACATGTCTATGCGCTCAAAAAAGCCGATGGCGCGAGCCAGTGGTCAAAAAAGACCAAAGGCGAAGCGCTGACTGAACTGGTATTTGTCTCTGCTGGCAGCGAAGACACAGATTCTCCCGCCGTCGTGGTGGCCGGTACCGGCGACCGTGAGCGGCTGTTGGTTGCTTTTGTGCTGGCAACGGGGGAAGAACAATGGCACTACAACGACAAAGATTGAACTACCACCCGTTAATCCAGGAGTCAAAGGCGCTGGCCCATGCTTGACCTGATCATCAACCCCTTTTCAACCATACTGCTGTTCCTGTACCAGATTTTGGGGGGGAATGTCGTGCTGGCGATTGTGGTGTTTACCATCCTGGTACGCGCCGCGACCTATCCTCTGACGATCAAACAGCAGCGTTCGGCCAAAGCCATGCAAGAGCTTCAGCCCGAACTCGCCAAGCTGAAGGAAAAATACAAGAACGATCGCGAAAAGATGGCCCAGGCTCAGATGGAGATGTACCGCCAATATGGCATCAACCCGTTGGCGGGCTGCCTGCCCCTGATCGTCCAGCTTCCGATCTTAATGGGCCTGTATCGTGCGATTACGGCGACATTGGCCGCCACACCCAACGAACTGCTTGATCTGTCGGGCCGGTTGTGGGTCCCCCAGCTTTCGAGCGTTGTGCCGCTCGAAAACAGATTCATGTGGTTGAATTTAGCCGTTCCTGACCCGCTGTACCTGCTGCCGGTGCTGGTGGTGATCACCACCTGGCTTTCGCAGCGGTTGATTATGCCGCCCACCCCCAGCAATGGTTCAGGGGATAAATCCGCCGACCAGGCCGCCCAGGTCAGCCGCCAGATGATGACGATTATGCCGCTCATGTTCGGCTTTTTCTCCATCTCATTTGCTTCTGGGCTGTCCATTTATTTCATTGGTTCCAACCTGATCGGTATTGGGCAGTATGCTTTAATGGGCAAAGTCAGCATCAAGAATTTGCTGGGCCGTCCCTCGGAATCTGCGCCTGTTCCGGCAGCCAAAACCACCGGCCCTGCTGAAAAAACCAAGCACGAACCTGCTGTCGAAGCCGCCACCGAAGCCCCTCTCAAACCCAAACGCGGCCTATCGCAGCCCGTAGTAACCGCTGGAAAAAACAAACGCCCTGGTGTCTATGACAGCCGCGCCGAACGTGCTAAGGCTAAGAACAAAGCCAAAAGTTAAAGGGTAAAACACTATGAGTGGAACACGGTCAGTAGAGACCAGTGCCCCCGATATTGAGACGGCGATAGAACAGGGGCTGCAACAACTCGGCGTCTCGCGCGAAAGTGTGATTGTCGAAATTATTGAAGAACCCAGCCGGGGATTATTGGGAATCGGCGCCCGACAGGCTCGCGTCCGCCTGACGACGGCTGCGCCAGCACGTTCGGTTGCGCCGCCTCCCCCCACAGAAGCGCCGCGTCCAGCGCCAGAACGTAGGGCGGCTCCCGAACGCCGTCCAGCGCCGGAACGCAAAGCGCCCGAAGTCCAGACCACCCTCGAAGTAGATCATGACGAAGACGACGGCGATCTTGTTTTCGGCGATCTGGAGGCTGTGAGCGAAGAAGACCTGGACGAAGATGCTCGCATGGGCAAAGCGACCCTGGAAGAACTGCTGAGCAAGATGCACATCCAGGCGAAAGTCTCGGCCTATCACGCTGAAGCGGAACCGGGCGAAGATGCTCCCTGGGTGCTTCAGATCACCGGGCGCGATCTGGGCGTACTGATCGGGCGCAAGGGTGAAACACTGTCCGCGCTGCAATATATCACACGATTGATCGCCAGCCGTGAATTACAGCGCCGTGCCAACATCGTGATCGATGTTGAGGGTTACAAAACACGCCGCGAGGAAATGCTGCGCAAACTGGCAAAACGGATGGCGGATCAGGCTATCCAGACTGGGCGCACAGTAGCACTTGAGCCGATGCCCCCGCATGAACGCCGGATCGTACACCTGGCGCTGCGGGATCATCCGCAGGTGATCACCCAGAGTATTGGCGAAGGCGAACATCGTAAGATCACGATTGTTCCCAACCGGCGCTAAGTCGCACTGAACGACGATGACATGCCGCGATGCTGTTTGCTCGCGGCATTTTGTTATTATTGGGACCCGCTATGACCTCACAAACACAAGATTTTGTTCCTGATTACTTGTTGATCGGCCATATTGCGCACGATGTCACCCCCAATGGACCTCGGCTGGGGGGAACGGTGTCGTTTGGGGCGTATACAGCGGCAGCCTTTGGGCTGCGCGTCGGTATTTTGACTAGCGCCGCCCCCGGTGAACCCCTGCTGAACGATTTGCCCCCGCAGGCTGTTGTGATCAGCACCCCCGCCGAACACACCACAATCTTCGATAATCGTTATAACGGCAGCACGCGCACCCAGTTTATGTATCACCGGGCGGAGACGCTTACCCCGGAGATGCTGCCCCCGGCCTGGAGACAAGCTCGGATGGTTCACCTGGGGCCGATTGCTTATGAGGTCGCGCCCTCGTTTGCAGCAGTCTTCGCCGGGCGTTCGATCTGTGTCACACCGCAGGGCTGGATGCGCCGCCGCGAGGCTGATGGGCGCGTGACCACTATCCCCTGGGAAACAGCGCATGACGTACTGCCCCATGCCCGGCTGACGGTCCTCAGCGAAGAAGACATCCGCCATGATCCCAGCCTGGAAGCGGTATTCGCGGGAATCGCGCCGCTGATGGTGCTGACCCGCGCTGAACGGGGCGGCACAATTTATCAACAAGGAAAACGCAGCGAGTTTGCCGCCTATCCTACGACTCAGATCGACCCCACTGGCGCGGGCGATGTTTTCGCCACGGCCCTGTTGATTGCGTTGGACCGGCTGAATGACGTGGAGCGTGCAGTACGTCTGGCGGCATTTTTGGCTGCGCAGTCCGTCAGGCGGGCCGGATTCGCCAGCGCCCCGACTGCCGCCGAAGTTGAGCAGGCATGGGAAATGGTGGCGGATAAGGTTGGATAAGGTTGGATAACCTTTAGGGCATCGGTGGGCGCGGGACAGTGGTCCCGCCCGGCGTGGGGTACGGGTTAGACCAACCGCGCATATCATTAAACCCCTGTGCGATCATCCAGCCACAGATCACCGGGCCGCCGTAGCGGTCAGGCGTGAAAATGCCGTACAGTGTGGGCAAACCGTTGCTCCCGCGCAGATAGCCGTATGATCCGTCAATCTGTTCGCGTGCCATCGGCGACAGTTCGTAATCCCCTACGGCGACAGCGTGGATATGAATCGCTGAATCGGGATACAGTTCGCCGGTATCACGCAGCCAGGCCGCGAATCCTGCCAGGCGCAGCGCGTGCAGCATCGGTTCGATCTCATCGGTGAGAACAGACCAATCCTGCCAGTTGAGTACCGAAAGGTCTATCGCGCCGCCGCCGTCGTGTGTCCCGAAACTGGCGGCTAATGTCCCCCCCGTATAACTGCCTTGTGTGAGCGCCAGCCGGAAGTCTACGATTCCGCCTTGAGCACTGTATAACACCTGGGCATGATCCAGCATGGCGAGCGTGCGGGCGTTCAATTCCATGCCATTCACCGACACGCGCGTATAGTCGTGGGGCGGCTCCCAGCAGCCTTCAGGCTCGATAAACGGGGCAGGCGTGCTGTTGATCTGGCTGTACCCATAGGCACTGCCCACCAGGATCATCCCCAACAACAGCAGGCTCATTCCCCCACACACGCTGATAGTTACGATACGTTTGTTCATTGACCGGCCTTTGAGTGTGAAAACCATCACGTAATTTTGCTTCTCAGGGTCATTATTTCTATACTTTTAACAAATTCGCTCACTATTAAGGATAACACGATGAAACGCGAAGAACACCAAAAATGGCAGCATGTCGCCAAAGAGTAT
>JACRBK010000669.1 GCA_016234525.1 Chloroflexota bacterium | reverse complement strand
CGGGGTGTTCGGTGTGTCCCTGGTGACACATGCCCATTTTTTGCTGCAAACCGACTCCACCCCTACCCCACCCGCCGCGCAAGATAGGGCTAACCCCGTTGCCCAATACGATCTGGTGGAGTTCAGTTTTCGCCTGCCCACAACGTATGATAACCCCTACGATCCCACTGTGATCGAGGTCAGCGGTGAGTTCCGTCCACCGGAAGGCGAACCGCTCATCGTGCCGGGATTCTTTATGCACCCTTACCGCGACACCTGCGTTATGAACTGCACCGTCGAAAGACTGGCTGCGTCTGGGCAGGCCTTATGGCATGTGCGTTTTACGCCGGACCAGATCGGGGAATGGGAATACACGATCCAGGCCAGCGAGAGCGGCAGTCATCAGGTCATTCAGCAGGGAAGTTTTGAGGTGATCGCCTCGGATCAGCCCGGTTTTGTGCGGACCAGCCCCAATGGGCATTACTTCGCGTTTGATAACACCGTGTCTTATTTCCCGATTGGCGAGAATCTGGCGTGGTCATGGGCGGACGGCGGCGGAATTTATGCTTATGAGCGGTGGCTGGACAGCCTCAGCGCTGCCGGGGCCAACTATGCCCGCCTGAATGTGGATGTTCCCTGGTTCATCGGCCTGGACTGGCCCGGCCCGGTGGGAAATTATGACGCCGCACAAGAAGCCGCCTGGCGGATGGATCGTATTCTGGAATTGGCACAAGAACGCGGAATTTACCTGCAAGTGACGTTAATCTGGAACCAGGGATTCACCGACTACAGCGAACCGCCGGTGACGATCCCTGCCGAAGTGCCGCGCCCCCCAACCCAGGCCGATTGGCAGGACAGCCCCTACAACAGCGCCAACGGCGGGCCCCTGGATGGCCCCGCAGCGTTATTCACTGATCCGACCAGCACCACTCTGCTGCAACAGCGCCTGCGATATGTGGTAGCCCGGTGGGGCTACAGCCCGCACGTTTTCGCGTGGGAAGTCGTGGACGAGATCGATAATATGATGGGATACACGGCGCTGCGGGCATCCCCCTGGCTCAAAGAATTAACCGCCTATTTGCGAGAAGTTGATCCCTACGATCATCTGATCACGGCAGGCGCGCAGGACCCCGCTGCCGCGGTGTGGAATCTGGCCCCGCTGGATTTTGCGCAAGTGCAGTATTACCCGCCGCAGTCCGCCGAAACCCCGGTGGACGAGGTCGCGGGCAGCCTGGACGTCTTGAGCCAGGCCTGGGTACGCCCCACGATCCCCATGCTGCTCACCGAATTTTCGCTGAATCCCTGGTACGAGCCAGTGGGGGACGACCCTACCGGCGTACATATTCGCGGCACGACCTGGGCAGCCGTGATGGCAGGCGCGGCAGGCGGCGCGATGCCCTGGTGGTGGGACACCTATATTGACCGCGAAAGTCTATATAATGTCCTCACTCCATTGGCGCTGTTCACCCGCGATATTCCCTGGAGTTCGTCGAATTTACAGCCGATTCCGGTCGAGCTATTTTCTGCGCATCCGGTAGAGTATGAACCGGTGCGTTTTGGGGATTTTGATCGTGCCTTCCCCAGCCAATCACCACCGGATACGGTTTACCGGCTGACCGCCGATGGCGCTTTGCCATCTATGCGGCAGATGTCAGCGTATCTGTATGGTCAGTTTAATCCCGAACGCAGCCGCCCGCAGACGTTTGTGATCGCGCCGCCGGTAGACACCGAACTACGCATTCTGGTGCAAAGTGTGTCATCTACCGCGCCCGCTGTGCTGCAAATTATCGTGGATGGCGCGGAGGCCGCGCGCGTCGATTTTAGCGCCGACAGCGTAGACACCTTGATCACCCTGCCGATCAGCGCAGGAGAACACACCCTGGTGTTGGATAATCTCGGCCAGGACTGGCTGCAACTTGGTTATATCGAGTTGGCGGAATACCGCGCTCCGCTGCGCGCGTTGGCCCTAGCGGATCGGGAGTTGGGGATCGCGGTTGCCTGGGTGGATCACCGGGAATATACGTGGCACAGCGTCACATCCGGGGTAATTCCCGACTCCTTGACGTTCTCGCTGCGGCTGCCTGAAATGCCTGTAGGCCGCTACCGCGTCACTTTTTGGGATACGGCTACCGGCAATGTCATTGGCGAGGAAAATATCACGCTTGACGAGCTTTCAGAAGGGGTTCTGCAAATCGACTTGCTGCCGATTACAGCGCAGCTTGCGGTGCGGGCTTTCCGCGTGGCCGGGCCAGAGGTGATGCCGGCTTCTGCCTTTACTGACTTCGCTACCCGCACGCCTGAAGTCACGCTGACGGCCACCCCAACAGATACCGCCGTTCCCGTGATGACCGATACGCCGACAGCGACTGAAACGGTTACTCAGACCGCCACGGTGACGCGCACGCCATCCCCGACCCGGACACGCACGCCGCGTCCCAGCAGCACACCGATGGCGACGATTTCGCCGAGCGATACGGTCACTAACACGCGCACATCGATGCCGAGCCGCACACCGTCTCCGGCGGCCACCGATACTCCGCTCCCCAGCCGCACGCCGACCAGAACGCCGCCGCCCACGACGGCCCCTGCGCCGTCACCTACCGCGAGACCAAATCCGCTCGAAACGGTCGTGGTGGAATAGATCAGAAAGTTAACAAACAAAACGCCCGGTCGATGCCGGGCGTTTTTTGTTAAAGCGAAGCGGGGCAAAGCAGCGAAGCTTATTTGCTGGCGTCGCGCAAGGTCAGGTAAGCCGGGCGCGGATTGCCCACCGGGTCTAGCAGGCTCCAGAAGCAGCGGTCATCAGCAGCACCGACAGCCGCGCAGTAGTTGAGATTCCACAGCATCATCGGGCCGACATACCCCATCTCACGGCCCAATTGGAAACCGCGCAGGATGTAAGATGCCTGCTCGTCTGTGTTGGTGTAGGTCACGAACCCATAATCAGTCGCCGGTTCGACATTCAACTTGTCATTCGAACCCCAACCGAACTGAGTCGCCCAGATATAGGTTCCGCTGTCGCCATTCTGAACCATGATCTGGCGATAGTCAGACATCGTTTGTTTGAAGAAGAAGCTCGGATGATCATCCCAACCGGGAACGGCAGGACGGTTGTTGCGGCAGCAGGTGCTGTCGGGAGGGTTGGCCCATCCGTTAGGATGCGCGCCAATCGCGTCAGAATAGTCCGCCGCGCCCGCCGCATACATCTGGCGCAGGTACACCCGGTCGTCAATCGCGTTTACGCCGTCGTTAAATCCGGTGGGCGATAACCCGGCTGTGACCACTACCGCTTCAGGATCGGCCTGTTTGACAGCAGCGTAGGCCAGACGAAGCAGTTCGGCATAACTCGCCGCGCTGATGCCCTTTGTGGTGTTCCATTCGCGGCGTAAGTTCGGCTCGTTCCAGATTTCATAGGCGTCCACTTTGCCCGCATAACGCTGGGCAAGCTGGCCAATAAAAGCAGCGTATGTCGCATAATCGGTCGGCGGGCCTTTTTCCTGGCTGGAATCACGTGCCCAATCCGGCGCTGATGAGACGGTTAGCATAATGTCTAGCCCGGCCCCGTCCATGGCGTCTACCATTTCGTCAATGGGCGCCCAGTTCACCGGGCCACCCTGAACCGGCTCGTACAATGACCAGTCGATCTGCTGTTTGACCCATTTAACGCCCAGTGCATCAGCAGACTCTACCACCTGCGGGATATTCTGGTTGGGCAGATAAATCTGCACGCCGTAAGCAAATCCCACATTGGAGGCCATATTTTGCGGCGCAGCGGCGGCAGGTTGAGTCACCACTGGCTGAGGCGCAGACATGGTAGGCGCAGGCGGCAGTGTAGCAGCAGGCGCCACCGTCGGAGGCACCGCAGCAGGAAGTGCAGCCGTGACAGCCGCGGCCCCTGCCGGAATACGAATTTTCTGGCCGACATAGATCAAGTTAGGGTTCGTGATACCGTTATAGGTCGCCACAATCGAAGTCAACAGATTGTATTTGAGCGAAATACGGAACAGGTTTTCACCGGGCTGAACCACATGCACGATTTCACCTGTCGCGGGCGGGGTCGTCGGGACGGCAGTAGGAACGGCAGTCGGGACAGCCGTCGCGACCGCTGTAGGCACTGGCGTTGCAGTCGATGCGCCCGGCACCGTGGTCGCTACAGCAGTGGGAACCGGCGTAACAGTGGGCTGCGCTGGCGGGGTTGTGGTGGGAATGATCAAAACCTGGCCCACATAAATCAAGCTCGGATTAGTAATATTATTGGCCTGGGCAATCGCCGTTACGGTTGTATTGTATTTGAGCGAAATCTGATAAAGATTCTCGCCCGCCTGAACCGTATGTTTGATCTCAGTTCCACCCTGTGCTCCGGCGCTGGCCGGAAGCGCCCACAAAACAGCCAACACCAGAAAGACTGCTAATAATCGTCGCACGTGCATTATCTCATGCCTCCTTCGCGTGGTGACATCTTATCGTTTCCATCATAATACAAGTCAGGCGGGTGCGCCATTGAGCGAAAATGCAAATCTGATTTCCCCTCTGGCATCCGATATTACATCACATTCCCTAAATGAACAATCGCTCCGTTGTACTGTTTTCAACCCACCTGTAAGAGATAGATTGTGCGCGGTACAAATAACGTTACAGTTTAGTTTGTTTTTACCCCGAAACTATTCCGCCGCGCAAATTCCTATGTACAATGGACGTAAATAGTTATTCTGAGAGGGGACGCAATGAGAAATAAACGAGTTCGGCATAGTATGGCAGTTGGTCTGTTAATCATGGTTAGTGTGTTACTTGTGTTTGCCGGACAGCCGTCACTGGCCCACGCCGGAACAGTTGGGCCGCAGGAAATCACCCAGTCTTTACGGTCAAACACTATCCCCGACCCGGCGTGCTCCGACTGTATTAGCCCCTTACAAGGACATCCGCCTCCTGGATTCCTGTTTTACTGCACAGGCAGCGGCGTACTGGTTGCCAATGGCGGAGTCGCCGTGTTAGAAGCCACGTTTAGCCAGATCGCCGGGCCGCTTCAAACGGCCACCCGCACCGCTAAAAACCAACTCATTACCTCAGCGGGCGGCATCAGCCTGTATGCGCCGAAATCGAATGAATTGCAGGTGCATTACGACCGTAACCCTGACGGGACCAAGTTGATCGTAAAATCTGACATCTGCGGACCTATCGCCACACAAGCGGCCACGCAGCCCAATATCATTCCCCCCGCCACCGTGCCGACCATCACTCAGACGACGACCAACATGGCAGGTCGGACGACCTATCTTGTACAGGCGGGCGATAATCTGTACCGAATTTCGCTGCGCTTCAATCGCAGCATGACGGCTATCGCCACCGCCAATGGCATCACCAATTTGAACCTGATCTATGTCGGTCAGGTCTTGATCATTCCCTGATCCCCCTGCCCCTCTTCAATCCGATTGGAGAGGGGCATTTATTCAATAAAACCTATCGCACCATTCTACGAAGGCTGGTACAATCGCGCACTCCTACGGTGTGTTCGGTCAGGAGGATACGGTTTATGGCAGTCGTCAAAGCGTTTCGCGGAGTGCGCTACAACCCGGCCCAACTCGAAAACATTCAGCAGGTCGTCAGCCAGCCTTATGACAAAATTGATGGTGATTTTCAGGGCCAGTATTATCAACTGAATCCTTATAACATCGTTCGCATCATTTTAGGCAAAACTGAACCCGGTGACGATCCCGCCCGGCCCGATGGTCCCAATGTTTATACGCGCGCCAAAGCCTATTATCAGGACTGGATGAAAAAAGGGATTCTTAAGCGCGAAGAACAGCCCGCTTTTTATGTTTACGAGCAGACTTTCCACGCGGGCGGCCAACCCTATACGCGGCTCGGCCTGATCGCGGCGGTAGAGCTGACAGACTTCGACGAAGGCACGATTCTTCCTCACGAAAAAACACACGCCGGGCCAAAAGAAGACCGTCTGCGCCTGCTGAAGACCATGCAAGCCAATACCGAGCAGATTTTTATTCTGTATCCCGATTCTGCAAACGATGTGAACGCCCTGCTCCGCCAAGAGATCAGCCGCCGCCCGCCGGACCTGGATGTAGTCGAGATCTTTGAAAATGACGTGCGCCAGTGTATCTGGAAGATCAGCGATCCAGTGGTGATCAAAGCCGTCGAGGATAAGATGGCGGAAAAACGCGGGTTGATCATCGCAGATGGGCATCACCGCTATGGCACAGGGTTGAATTATCGCAATACACAGCGTCAGACATACCCTGACGCGCCCCGTAACGCGGCGTTTAATTTTGTGCAGGCGACGCTGGTCAGCATGACCGATCCCGGTCTGGTAGTGCTGCCTACGCATCGCGAAATCTGCAATTTTACAGCGACCAGTACGGCAGCAATTTTGGAACACGCCCGGCAGCACTTCAACATCGAAGCCATCAGCAATCTGCAAGACTGTCTGGCACGAGTCAACACACATCCGCAGGGACACGCTTTTGGATTTTACGGCGGCCCGCAGACCGGCTTCCAGCTTCTTACGCTGAAAAACTTGACCCTGGCAGAGCAGTTAATCACCGACGATCATTCTCCAGCCTGGAAAGCGCTGGCGGTGAGTGTGTTACATAAGATTTTACTGGAACAAATCGCGCAAGTTCCGGTTCAGGGCATCGAAGATAAATCGATGATCCGCTACCACCGCGATCCTCAAACCCCGGTGGATAATATCAACGCAGGCCAGGGGAATTTTGTGTTTTTCGTCAGCGCGACCCGGATGGAACAGATCAAAGAGATCGCCGGGCATGGTGAGATCATGCCACAGAAAAGCACCGATTTTTACCCGAAAATGATCTCCGGCCTGACACTGCTGCCACTTGATCCAGACGAACGGCTGTAAAACAGCCCCCTATCAACAACACCGTCAGAGCGCGACTATAGGAGGTCTTGTGGACGCTGCAACCACGGCCTTTTTGCAGGCCAAATTGTACACAGATGATGTTTCGTACTGCTTGATTCATCTCCCCGCTCCGGCGATCACCCCGGCGGCGGTGGTGTTAGCTGAAATCGGGATGTCTTTTAGCGCGTTAATCGTTGATAAAGACGAAGTGACGCTGCTGCTGCCCTTCGACGATTGGAAAGACTTCCAACACCGGCTGCCGGGCCACCAGGAGCAAGGGCCGTATCGTCTGATCACGTTTGATCTGCCACTCGATCTTAATTTGCTTGGTTTTATGGCCCTGGTCAGCCGGATTTTAGCCGACGCGCAGGTTCCGATCCTTGCCTTGAGCGCCTTTGAACGCGACCATCTGCTGATCCCAGCCGATCGGTTCCAAACCGCATGGGATGCGCTGAGCAACGCGCAAATCAAATTGGCTGGAAATTAGCGAGAATCAAAAGGGACAAACGAGGGTTTATGCGAGTTCATGTGCTCAAAATCGGCGTGGCATTTCTGGCTTTCATGATGCTGGCGCTTTCGCCCACCTTCAGCCGCCATTACTCGTCCCTCTATGCGCAGGATTTGGCGTATTGGTGTACGAATCTGGATGTAGACGTGCGGGCGTGTCCGCATTGGCAGAACTGCGACATTGTGATCCGCTATTCCGCGAACACCCTGCTCCCGGTGATCGGGACCGAAACCGGAGATCGTGGGGCAGGCAGCGACCAGTGGATCAAGATCGAAGATCCGATCACCCAACAGCAAGGGTATCTGCACAGCACCCAGGCACACGAATGCAGCCCGGAATCATGGCAGACCCGGCCTGTTATTCCCGCTGTCAGTGAGACAGCCCGCGAAATCTACGCGCGCGGGCTGGCAGCGGGCAACAATCCGCAGGCGTTCTCTAAGGTGGGCGATTGTCAAAACGTCGAGGCTTATTTCTTGTCG
>JACRBK010000110.1 GCA_016234525.1 Chloroflexota bacterium | reverse complement strand
GCGATCTTGCACTTCGCCCGCCGCGAATATCCCTTCGATGTTGGTTTTCATCTCGCGGTCGGTGATCACATAACCGAACGGGTCGCGCTCCAACTGGCCTTTGAACAGGTCACTGTTGGGATCATGCCCGACGAAGATAAACACACCCTGGGTGGGATAATCGGACACTTCGCCGGTTTGCAGATTACGCAGCCGGACACTGGTTACTGAGGTATCCCCTTTGACTTCTTCCACGACCGTGTTCCAGATAAAGCGGATTTTCTCGTTGTCGCGCGCCCGTTTTTGCAGCGTTTGACCGGCGCGCAGGGTATCGCGGCGGTGAATTACGTCAACTTTGTTGGCAAAGCGAGTCAGGAAAACGGCCTCTTCTAATGCGCTGTCGCCGCCGCCCACCACGACTACATCCTTGCCTCGGAAGAAGAAGCCGTCACACGTCGCGCAGTAGCTTACACCGTGTCCGGTCAGTTCTTTTTCGCCCGGTATATTCAGGGTGCGCGGAGTCGCGCCCGCCGTGACGATCACCGCATCGGCTAAATATTCGCTGCCGTCATCCACTTTGATACGGAAGGGTGATCCATGCGTGAAATCGACCTCAGACACGGCGGCATACATTTTGATGCGCGCCCCGAAGCGTTCCGCCTGAGTCTTCATCTGGTCAGCTAATTCCTGCCCGGTCAGCGGCTCAGGGAAGCCGGGATAGTTCTCGATCTCAAAGGTCAGCGACACCTGCCCGCCGAACACATGTCCGCCGATCACCAGGGGATTCAGATTGGCGCGCGCGGTGTACAACGCGGCTGTCAGCCCTGCCGGACCCGACCCGATGATGATGACCCGCTCGTGCTGCACATCTACTGGGGCATCTTGTACGGTTGATGCATTCAGTTTGAAGTTCAGTCCATCGCTGCTCATGATGTATCCTCTGTGAATTAAACGGGGCGGCTGCTCCGCAAATGGTTCGTAGATCGTGATCCAAATCTACCCTGTTAGATGCAGCCGCGAAAGCCCTGGTTGTGAAATTAACGGCTTTCTAATAGACTGCGATTTGTTTCCGGGGCGCATTAAGCGCCAGAAAACAAGCGCAGCAAACTAGACGGAGTTCATTGTAACTCATGCACACGATCACCGATCATAACTGGCGGGCGAAGATTGCCGTGTTGTTGATTCTGCTGGTGGCACTGCTGTTCCGCGCCTGGCTGATCACGTCGGGGCACGTCTCATTCGATTCCGATGAAGCGGTGGTCGGCTTGATGGCGCGGCACATCAACCAGGGCCACACGATCCCCACTTTTTATTATGGGCAAGATTATATGGGCAGCCTGGATGCAATCTTGTTGGCAGGCGGCTTTCAAGTTCTGGGCGAGTCGGTGCAGACGATCCGTTGGGTGCAGATGATTCTCTATATGCTCTCGCTGTTGGTGGCGTATACGTTGGCCTGGGAGATCACTCACAGCCGCCGTGTGGCCCTGATAGCGCTGCTGCTGCTGGCGATCCCGACCTCGTTGGGCGCGTTGTATACCACGATCACACTCGGCGGGTATAACGAGATCGTGCTGCTTGGCGGGCTGATCCTGCTGCTCGGCTGGCAGGTGACAGCAGGCGGAAAAGATCACCCCTGGCGCTGGCTGGCGTTAGGATTAACCGCCGGGATAGGCTGGTGGGTCAATGGGGCGATTGTGACGCCCTGCGCGGTGGTCGTGGTGATCGGCCTGCGACATTTTTCGCTGCGCAACGGACGGTTTTATGTCCTCGCGGCGGCGGCATTTATGATCGGCAGCGCGCCCTGGTGGGCCTATAACCTGCGGCACGATTGGGCGGCGCTCGACTTTTTGACAGGCGGATTTGAACCCGCACCCGGTATTGAACCGATCTCCCCGCTGGAATCGCTGCTTGGCCTGCTGCTGTTAGGATTTCCGGCGCTGTACGGCCTGCGTTTTCCCTGGCAGGCGGGATTCACACTTTCGCCCAGTTTGTGGATCGCGGTGCTGATCTACCTGCTGCTGATCACCGATCTGCTGGCAAGGGGATATGCGCGGATGAAACACCTTCAAAGGCCGGGCGCAGCAAGAATAAAGAGGGGAAAAATCGGGCGCAGCAAGCAGCGCCCCTACGAGAACCTGCCCGGTGGTCATCCCCTCTCCAACCAAGTTGGAGAGGGGGTAGGGGGTGAGGCTGATCTTACGGGCAGAGCAAGCCCTGCCCCTATAAAAGCAGGGGACTATTCCCCTGCGCGGCGTTGGGTGTGGTTAGTCATGGGCGTTTTTATGGCGATCTTCGCTCTGTCGTCTTTTTCGGATGCTACCGGGCGCTATCTGATGCCGGTCTGGATTCCGGCAGCGATTGGGATAGCGCTGGGGCTGGACCGGCTGCGGCGGGCGGGGAAGATCGTCGCCGGGGTACTGCTGGCGGTGCTGCTCACATCACAAGCGGGCAGTGTCTTGATCGCGGCGGGCAGCGAGAGCGGCCTCTCGCCGCAGTTGATCACCCGGCTGCGCACCTCACCTGAGGCCGATACCGCCCTGCTCGACTTTTTACACGAACAGGGTTATGCCTACGGCTATGCGAGTTATTGGACCTCATTCCGGCTGATCTTCCGTTCTCATGAGGCCGTGATCTTTGATACAGCACTGCCCTACGACGATAAAGGTTATCAGGCCGGAAATAACCGTTATCTGCCCTACCGTGATCAAGTCGCTGGGGCGGATCGTGTGGTGTGGGTGACGCAGAACTTCCCCGCCCTGGATGATCTGATCGCGCAG
>JACRBK010000676.1 GCA_016234525.1 Chloroflexota bacterium | reverse complement strand
CAGGTCGGTTCCGTTCATGTCCAGATCCATCGACGAAAAATGGCGGACCTGGAAGCGACCATCAAAGGTGTCGAGAATCTTAGCAACTTCGTTGAGCTGAATCGTCGTCTCGCCATAGAGCAGCAGGCGATCTTCAGTTGCTGGAAGATAGTCAAAAATATAGGAGCGCCCGTTCGCCAGGGCCAACGCTAACCCCAGCCCAACCGGCAGTAGCCATTTAACATCCAGCCGTGAGAGGCGCGGCTTGGGCGCGGTGGTTGGGCGAGTACGCGGCCACCATCCCGCCAGCATTTGAGCTAGTTGGAGTGCCGTCACCGCCACCGCCGCAACCCCTAACGCGACGAGCAACGCCAGCGCCGGGGTCGGGTTGATATAACGTGGGTAATGCGGCGGATCGATCAACATTGCGCCACCCGCCAACGCCGTTGCAGTAGCCCACATTGCCGGAAGGACAAAACGAGGATCGCGCCAGCGGCGCAGCGCCACGACCACCCCGATCAGACACGGTACGCCGCCATACCAGCCCAGGACAGGGTTAAAGCGTCCGTATACATCACTTTCATCTTGATAATGGAAGTAGGCAAGAACACCATGTTCGATCTGAAATTGCAGAAATTCACCCAGGCGACCTTCTTTTTCAGCGGCTTCAAGCGCACCAGTCTCCCAAATGCTCACTTGGCTCAAACGCGGACTCATAGGCCGATCAGTATCGCGCCACACCGCGTAGAAGTTAGGAAATGTGATGACAAACGCCATCACCAGCGTTACCAGCAGCGGGCCGATCCGTTTGGACGCGGAACGCCAATCGCTCAAAAAATGCCACGCGATATAAGCCAGCACCACCGGGGTTGCGATCCGCCCTGCGAAGTAAAAATATTGTGACAGCCCCAGGCATAATCCTGCCAGCGCTGCTTCCATCATATCGCCATCGCGCAGCGTGACGGTGATCAGCGCCAGGGCCAGAAAAAACGGGTCGCCGGTCATATCCATGGCGGTACGACTGAACTGGATATGCACCGGAAAGGAGACCATAAACAACGCCGCGATCAAACCCAGCCGGTGATCAAACAAGCGCCGCCCCAAAAGATAGACGGCAGGAATTGTCAGCGCGCCGAGAATCGCCCAGGGAAGCCGGGCCGCCGCTACCGTCTGGCCGAAATTGGCGATGCTGATGCCCATCAAGGTATGTACAATGCGCGGATGATGCCACAGGCCCATCTGAAACGGGTTGTAAATCCATTGACTCTGGTTTTTGAGAGCCGTTGCTTCCCAGGCAAACTGGGCCTCGTCTCCGGCCATAATATACGGTTGGTTTTCCAGATCGATCACACGCAGCAGCAGACCGACCACAAACAACACGCCGATTAACAGCCAGGTCAAACGATCTTCGCGCAGGCTGCGCCAGACTTTTTGCCGCCAGGCGACCATATGATCGTGTGGGACAATGCCATACAGCGTCAGCCAGATTCCTGCGCTCCACATGATCAGGATGTCCCAGATCGGGACAATCTCGAAATAAGCACGCCACCCGGCATAGATACACATTCCCGCCCCGGCAAACGCAAATGGCAGTTTGCCCGAAACAGGCAGACGGCGTTTGATCGAGGTGTCAAACAACGGCACATTCCCGGTAACGATCCCGGCAGTGCTGAGCGAGATCAGCAGCAGCGCCAACCCGATCAAAACCGGGACATTGCCAGGACGGCTCGTATCGAGGACATCAAACCAGGCTAATTGACCCCGTATCACCTCGATCACGCCGATCAAGGCAATCCAGGGAGTCAGCCGGACTTTCCGCCACTCAATCTGCCCCGCAAATTGTCTGACACCCGTCATAGTAACGTTCCTTGTGTATGCAGCGCGAGATCTCAGTAAACAGCCAACCACTTATTACGGTTTTTTGCCACGCAAACGCGACGCCAATACCTCGACCGGATGGAGCGCCTGCCGCCCTGCCCCATGTTCGATCTGTTCGCGACACGATACCCCACTGGCAACAATAATCGCATCCGGCGATTGGCGCACAGCGGGCAGCAGCCGTTGTTCACCGATTTGCTTCGAGAGATCATAGTGTTCAGCTTCAAACCCAAAACTTCCGGCCACGCCGCAGCAACCGTCATCGAGTTCGGTTAAGGTGCTGTTGGGCAGCAGCTTGAGAATCTGGTGAGTGGTCTTGGTTCCCCACAGTGCTCGCTGGTAACAATGTCCATGCAGCAACAAATCGCATGGAGCCGGATCAAACTCTAGCATATTCAATAATCCTGCGCTGGCGACCTCAGCCAGCCATTCTTCGACGGTGATCACGGCCCCGGCGACGCGGCGCGCATCGTCACGCAAATCATCAGGGACCAGATCGGGATATTCATCCCGGAAAGCGGCAGCGCAGCTCGGCTCAATAAGCATAAAACGCTCGCCGCGCGCCACCAGCGGAGCCATTCGTTTAACATTACGCACTGCCAGCCACCGGGCATCATCCAATAACCCTTTAGAAATTAATGGACGCCCACAGCAGTCCCGTTGGCGCGGCCCCCAGACTTCGATCTCAAACCCCGCTGCCTCGGCTAATTTCACCACTGCCTGTCCCAGGTTAGGATAGTTGTATTCGGTGTAGGTATCTGAGAACAAGATCGGCGCTTTCTGCCTATTATACTTTGATCTGTTTGAAACGTGTTTGTGATGCCACACGCTGAAACGCTGGCGGGCAAATAAGGGGAATTGGCGCTCAGAAGTGATCCCTATCCGCGCAAAGGCCCAGCGCGCCAGCGGAGTTTTTAGCACCCAATTAGACAACAGTGGGAACAGCCCACCCAATTGATTCAAGCGGTGGATGTGTCCGAACACCCAGGCGCGCAGCGGAATGCCGTGTGTATCATAATAGGCCGCCGTAAATTCAGTTTTGAGCCGGGCCATGTCTACCAGCGAGGGGCATTCGGCTTTACAGGCTTTGCACGACAGGCAGAGATCCAGAACGTCGTACACCTGTTTATCGGCTAATCCCTGCGGGCTGACTTTGCCGGACAT
>JACRBK010000668.1 GCA_016234525.1 Chloroflexota bacterium | reverse complement strand
GGTTGGGGCGGCGCTCGCCTGCAATCTGCAACCGGATGATGGGAATTCAGGCGGGGATCGCCCCCAGCCTACGGCGAGTCTGCCCCCCTCGCCCATATTCATCATCCCGACGGCTACGCTGCTGCCGTCACCGATCCCAACCATTACGCAGATTCCGCCGACTCAAGTCAACTGCGCGCCGTATACCCTATGGCCGGTGTATGTCGTGGCGTTGGGCGATACTTTGGGCGAGATCGCCACGCGCACCGGCACGACGGTGAACCAGTTGATGCAGGCAAACTGCCTGATCGATCCTGAACTGATCTACGAAGGGCAGGCGCTGTATGTGCCGCGCATCCCAGCGACCCAGATTCCCGCCGCCAGCGCGACACCAACGCTGCCCCCTAATGCGCCGGTCTTCGGGCAGGCGCTGTCTGCCGATCAACACTGGATCGACGGCAGCGGGCAGGCCGTGACCTATCTGCCGACAACGCGCGTCACCGTCGGCGTGGTGAGCAACGCCTATCTCGTCGATTTTTACGTCAACGATCCCTACGGCGGCGCGGCGATCTCCATCGGTCAGGATAACGATCCCTGGGATGGCGCGTTTATCGATTATGATTTTCCAGCGGCGGGAACCTACACCTTTTTGGCTATCGCCCAAAACGACGCCATGCGCCTGAACAGCACCGTGTTTACGGTGCGTTACGATCCCACCTATTCGCCCGTGACAGGTCGGGTCAATACCCTGACCATCACGCCCTACACAAAATTCGAAAATGGCTGGTATACCCTGGCCGGCGCGACGACGGTGACGGTCACCTGGCGTGATGCGCCGGTAGGAGCGCTTCAGGTGGAATTCACGCTGTCCTCGACAGGCACGGGCGGCACGCCGCAGGTGATCGGCGTTGATCTGTTCCCCCCGGATGGCGCGGTGCTTTCGTGGGGCGTGCCGCGCGGCATGACGGCCCAGCTTCAGGCCGTGGCGACGATGCCCGGCGGGGGAATTCAGCGCAGCGAAATTATGAACGTGACCGCCCCATGATCGTGATTGTGGCATTGATCGTCGGGGCGGCGCTGCTGATCGTGGCGCTGGCGTGGTGGCTGTTGATCAAGAGCGAAGGGGTTTACCTGGGGCGCGGCGTGGTGATCTGGCTGTACGATGTCTACGCGCGCCGCTATGACAACATCAAACAGTACGATCCCTATGGTGAAGAACATTATCTGGCGCGGCCTGTGCTCAAACGCCTGCTGCCCGTCACTGCCCCATTGGTGCTCGATGTCGCCACCGGAACCGGGCGGCTGCCGCTGGCGCTGCTCGAACAACCGAACTTTCAAGGGCGCGTGATCGGCGTAGACCTCAGCCGCCGGATGCTTACCGTCGCTGCCGAAAAATTGACCCCACACCGAGATCGCGCCGTGTTGATGCACGTCCCCGCCGAAAAATTACCGTTTCCCGATAACACCTTCGATCTCGTGACCTGCCTGGAAGCGCTCGAATTTATGATGGATCAGTGGGCCGTGCTGCGCGAAATGGCGCGCGTGCTGCGTCCCGGCGGGCTGATGGTGCTTACCAACCGCCAGGGCCGCGACGTGCGGTATATGCCGGGGCACATTATCTCTCATCCTGAGTTCGAGCGGCGGCTGCGCCAGGAGATCGGCCTTTCGCATGTCTATATTCAGCCCTGGCAGATCGATTACCGGCTGGTGTGGGGCATCAAGATTGGGCAGAGCCGCCCGACCGGGCCGCGCCTGCTGCCGGAAGTGTGGCGCTGCGCCACCTGCGGCGAGATGCAGATGATCGAGAGTACAGCGGGCAGCGAAAATGGATCGGGCGCGTGGCGCTGTGCGGCGTGCGGGGCCAGGATCATGACCGGCGCAGATGGGGTGATCGAGGGGCTACGGGCCACCTAGCCGCACCCCCTACTGGTCAGTCCAGGCAGTTTTTGCTGCCGTCGCCGGGCGCACAAGCGGCCCGGCTATCATAAGGGCGAGAAAGTCCACTGATCACCTCATCCCAATAAAAATCGGGTGACAGGTCTTTTGTAGGGGCAACCCAAGGGTTGCCCAAAAACGGGCGCAGCAAGCCGCGCCCCTACAAAACCCGGTCGGCGGCGGCAGGGGGATGAGGTCGCTTTTGACTTCGCCCCTACAAAGTCAACGTGGACTAACCGCTCCCTAAATTCGCACTTTCTTTAAGAGTCTATCCGTTCGAATTTGAAGGTGACGGGGCGTAGTCCATCCGTACAACACGAAATCATAGTGGTAGGATGGCCTGAATGAATGCTCTGGATGATGGATCGCAAGTCGGCCCACGCCCAATGGCAGAATCCATCGGGTGGATCCCAGCGATTATTGGTGATAAAGACCTGTCCTTCTTCAAATCGACCACACGCATGAGCCCCGCCATAAGGATATTGTTGGTAGAGATCCTCATGGAATACTTTTTTTCGGACAGTAATTCTACATTTGAATTTGTCCTGTATATTGTCCAACCCCTGCTCTTCACTCGATTTGTTCTCGAAGCGGTTGTTCTGTTCCATGTGTTGTGTCTCCCGTTCAGAGAT
>JACRBK010000102.1 GCA_016234525.1 Chloroflexota bacterium | reverse complement strand
TCAAACGACCGATCGAGCTTACGCTCTAACGCCTCAACCACCGTCTTGAGAACCATCACCCGCGCGAAAAGTTTGTCGTTGGATGGGACGACGGTCCAGGGCGCGGCGGTCGTGCTGGTCTTGAGCAGCATATCTTCGGCGGCCTGAACATAAACATCCCACTTTTCACGGTTACGCCAGTCCTCATCGGTCAGTTTCCATGACTTGTAGGCGGTATCGCGGCGATCCTCAAAACGCGCTAGCTGCTCATCTTCGCCGATGTGCAGCCAAAATTTGACTAAAATCGTACCAAAATCGACCAACTGCCGCTCGAACTCGTTGATCTCACGGTAGGCGCGCCGCCATTCTTCCTCGGTGCAAAAGCCCTCAATACGCTCGACCATGACCCGCCCGTACCATGTGCGATCAAAGATGGCGATCTGTCCCGCTTCGGGCAGACGCCGCCAGAAACGCCATAAATAGTGGTGTTCAGCGTCGTCCCCTTTGGGAGCGCTGATCGGGTGGACGATATACCCACGCGGGTCCAAGCGCTCGGTCACGCGACGGATCGCCCCACCCTTCCCGGCAGCGTCCCAACCCTCAAAGGCCAGAATCACCGGGCGCTGCTGTTTGTACACCTGGAATCCCAACTGCGAGAGCCGGACTTGCAGCTTGATCAATTTCACCCGGTAGTCGTCGGGCGCGAGTTTTTGGGTGAGATCAATGGTTTCCAACATCGGCTGAATCCTCCCAGTGTGCTTCCTCTGCGCTGACTACCGGCGGGATGGCGTTCAGTTCGCCCAAACGAGACTCCATCGCGGCGATCAAGGTGCGATACACTTTGTCGAGCATAAACTCGCGGTTCGTCGCTTCGATCACGGTCCAGGGGCCAAAGCTGGTATCGGTGCGCTCTAACATCTCTTCATAAACCTGCCACCACAAATCATACTGCTTGTGCCGTTCGCGGTCTTCGTCGAGCAGCCGCCAGCTTTCCAGGGGATCACGCTCCATCCTTTTGAAGCGCCGCGCCTGTTCTTCTTTGGAAATATGCAGGAAAAATTTGACGATCACGCAGCCATCCAGCGCCACCAACCGCTCAAAATCGACGATGTCGGTATAGGCGCGCATATATTCTTTTTCCGGAAGACCATATTCAAGCCGCTCTACAGTCACCCGCCCATACCAACTGCGATCAAAGATGGCGATATGGCCGTAATTGGGCAGTTTGTTCCAAAAGCGCCACAACCAGGGCCGCTTTTGCTCTGAAGTCCGCGCGGCGCGGATCGGCCACACGGTAAAGCCGCGTGGATCTAAGCGCGAGGTAAGCGTTTGGACGCATGTTCCTTTCCCGGCAGCGTCCCAGCCTTCAAAAATAACGACGGTCGGCATTTTGGCAGCAAACGCCGCTTTTTCCAGGTCGTATATGCGCTGCTGGTAAAAAGGCCGCCGGGCTTTCCAGTCTTTTTTCTTTAACTCCTGGTCGAGGTTCACGATTTCAAGCAACAGACACCTCCTG
Organism: Chloroflexota bacterium; assembly: GCA_016234525.1. GTDB lineage: Bacteria > Chloroflexota > Anaerolineae > Aggregatilineales > Aggregatilineaceae > JACRBK01. Next base: position 6,015 of record JACRBK010000102.1, on the reverse strand, counting down.
AAAGTCAAAGAGTTCACTTTGGATGTAAGTATACGCCCAAAATTCGCGCCGTGTGAAATCGCCAGAACGTTAGTAAACCGGTACAATAGCGCCGCGTATTATGATTTTAGGAGATAACAATGCAAAACGAGCACAGACTACATTGGGGGCAATTCGCTATGCTCCTACGAATTTTGCTGGTGATGCTGGCGGCGCTGCCGTTGGGCAGCATCATGGCGCAGGAAGACGGACTCTCTGAGGAAGAATTCGCGCTAGTGACTCGCGCTCTGGCGGGGATCGAAGCCGCGAATGAGTATTCAAGTTATGAGATGGTCTCTGAATTCCAGGTGCATCAGGCGTGGACCGGCACGCTGAAGGGTGAAACCCAAAACTCCCAAACACTGGATATGCTTAACCGTGAGCAGGGCAAGACCGTCGTCACCGCTGATGGGCTGAATATTCAGCAGAATTCGTCGGTCAGCCTGACTAGTACCGGCATTGGAACCTCCCCTGCGGATTATACCCTGGAGGGCGAACTACGGTTGGTAGATGGTAAATTTTACGTGCAGGCGGCCTACAGCGAGCCACAATCTGATCTAGCGAAGGTCCCCGCCGGATGGACAATCTTGAGCGAAGCAGCAGATTTTGACGTCTGGCCCGGTCTGTCTATGATCATCAATGCGGATGCCTACTTTAATCCAAAATCTGACGCGGTCTACCGGATATTCCGTTCACCGTCAGATATTATCCAGACTGTCTTTGAACAAAACACAACCAGCGCGACCAGTGCCCCCGGCACATTTGAAGATGGCACGCCGGTTGAGATCATCACCCTGGCCCTGACCCGCGAGGCAGCTCTAGACCTGGGATTGTTCTCAATCGACGGCCCGGAACTGCAAATCATCTTTGAGGCGATGACCGGCTCACCGCTCACAATTCAACTATTCCTGGATGAACAGGGAAACACCGTCGGCGAAGATATTTCGTTTCAGGTCGCGATACCCGAACTCGACCTGACATGGTCACCGAACGTCCCGGCGGGATATACGATTGATCTCACCATCGAGCAGACTCTGTCGCTGCGGCTCACGAATATCAACGCCCCGCTGGAACTGGCTGTCACACCGGAGATGCGGGTCCAGCAGACACGCCCCGGTTTTGCCCTCCCTGCCCCAACACAAGACCTGCCCTGGTGGAATGACCGAGTATTCTACGAAGTGTTTGTGCGCAGTTTTTACGACAGCGACGGCGATGGGATCGGCGATCTGCGCGGGCTGATCGAGAAACTCGATTATCTGAACGACGGTGATCCAACCACCACCACCGATCTCGGTGTGACCGGGCTGTGGTTGATGCCTATCGCGCAGTCTCCGAGTTATCACGGTTACGACGTGATCGATTACTATTCGGTTGAAGAAGATTATGGGACTAACCAGGACTTTAAAGACCTGATGGAAGCTGCCCACACGCGCGGCATGGTCGTGATCATCGATCTCGTGATGAATCACACGTCCAGCGAGCATCCCTGGTTCCAGGCGTCAATGGAAGGGGATCCGGCCTATGACGATTGGTACCGCTGGTCGGATACGGACCCCGGCACCCGCGCCCCCTGGGGCGCAGCGGCCTGGCACGCAGCAGACAACCGTTATTTCTATGGGCTGTTCTGGGAAGGAATGCCCGATCTGAATTATGACAATCCTGCCGTGACGGATGAAATGTTCAATGTGATCCGGTTCTGGCTGGAGGACATGGGTGCAGACGGCTTCCGACTGGACGCGATCCGCCACCTGTACGAGGAAGGGAACACAGTAGCGAATGTCCCAGCGACCTTTGAATGGCTCAAAACCTTCCACGACTACGTGAGATCGATCAACGAAAACGCGATCACGGTCGGCGAAGTGTGGGACATCAGCGAGAATGTAGTGCCCTATATCGGTGATAAGGTAGACATCGCCTTCGAGTTCGACTTTGCCGAAGCGATCATTGATGCGGCAATCGCCGGGTCCAAAGACCCGCTGTTGTTTGCCCAGGGCAAGTTGATCACTATCTATCCGCCCGCGCAGTATGCTACCTTTTTGACCAACCACGATCAAAACCGGGTGATGGATCAGGTGGTGAAAAACGAGGGATCAGCGCGTGTCGCTGCCAGCATACTGCTGACCAGCCCCGGCACCCCATTCATTTATTACGGCGAAGAGATCGGCATGGTGGGCAGCAAGCCCGACGAACGCATTCGCACGCCGATGCAGTGGGATGATTCGCGGCTGAGTGGCGGCTTCAGCACCTCAACGGCATGGGAAACCATGTCGACGGGCTACCGCCAGGTGAACGTCGCGGCGCAGACGGATGCCCCCGATTCCCTGCTGAATCACTACCGCCGGTTGGTCCAACTCCGCAGCGAACACCCTGCCCTGCGCAGCGAAGCGATCCAGCTCGTTGAAAGCGATCAACGAGGAGTCTATAGTTTCCTGCGGTATGCCGAGGGAGAAACACTGCTGGTTGTCATCAATCTGGCGAAAAAACCGGTAGAAGACTACACTTTGTCGGCAGCGAACAGTTTGCTCAGTGGTAGCGTATCAGCGGAACTGCTGTTCGGTGAAGGTGATGTGAATCCCCCGGCGCTGGATGATGCTGGCGGCTTTGTGGACTACACACCGCTCAGCAGTCTGCCCGCGCAGAGTACCTTTGTGATCAAGTTGCAGTGATAACCAGGGGAGGGCTATGTACTTCGAGGAAATAATCGGGTTATGTTGAGGGTAAAAGTCAAATACGGCCTCACCCCCTACCCCCTCTCCAACCCAGTTGGAGAGGGGACCGCAACCGAGCAGGGTTTTGTAGGGGCGCCGCTTGCTGCACCCTGTTTTTAGCTGCATCACCTAATTAAATAGTAAAAGTGCATAGCCGCGCCTCTACAGAGTATCGGGTTATCCGAATAAAAAGAGGGTATCGTCTTGACAGTTACAGTCTTTTTTCCCGAAGCCGCGCAGATCACGCCGGATGAACTCTCTAAACGGCTGAGCCGGGCCGACAGCGGTATACATTGGGTAGACATCACCGGACCAACGGATGACGATGTGCGGCTGATGCATGACGTGTTCCACTTTCACCCGCTCGCGATTGAGGACACGCGCAATATGCGCCAACGCCCCAAAGTCGAAGAATATGCCGACTACCTGTTCCTGATCTTGAATCCGGTAGGGATGCAGCAGGACGACACGCTCTTTTGTGAACTGGATGTTTTTGTTGGCTCCAATTATGTTGTGACGGTCCACAAAGCGGCAGAGCCGGTGATCGATGAGGTCCAGCGGCGGATCGAGCGTGGCGCGGCAGTGCTGCCGATGACAGCCAGCTATCTGCTGTATTTGCTGATTGACGCGGTAGTAGATAGCTACTTCCCCGTGCTGGATACGTTGGAAGAGAGTATCGAGGAATTAGGCGACCGGGTGTTGACCAACCCCGATCACTCGCTGCTTAACCGCCTGTTTGTGCTCAAAAAGACCCTGGTGGATATGTGGCGTGTGGTCTGGCCGCAGCGCGAAATGATCAACAGCCTGCGCAGCCAAAACCCCAAACTATTCGACTATGAGACATTGCAGCACTATATGCGCGATGTGTTTGATCACCTGATGTGGATCGCCGATATGGTCAGCACCTTCCGCGATACGCTCACCGGGACGATGGACCTGTATATGTCGGCGGTCTCCAACCGGCTGAACAAAGTCGTGAACCGTCTAACCGTGATCACCGTGATCATTGGTGTGATGACCGTGATCGGTGGGTTTTATGGCATGAATTTCGAGCATACCTGGCCGCCGTTTAGCAGTTCGCTGGGCGTGCCATTCGTATTATTTCTAATGGGCGGCGCGATGGTGGCGCTGCTGGTAACGTTTAAACGGCTTAAATATTATTAGAGGAACCGATGCAGCCAGGAATTCACATCACCAATCCTCTGGAAAATCTCCCCGCTGACCTGAAACGACGACTAGACGGGGCCGAATGGCAGGAAAACCGGATCGGCTGGTTCGGCGTGCAGGTCTATCACATTATGGGGCATGGTTATCTGAAGATCGCGGCGGGCGATCTCGACCTGCGCCCGGAGAAAGAACGCCTCGAATGGCTGCATGGGCGGCTGCCGGTCCCAGAGCTGAAGTATTTTACTGAGGAAGCCGGGCGGCAGATCATGTTGATCTCGGAGATTCCCGGCCTGCCCTCGCATGACGACGCATTCCGCGATCAACCTGAACGGGTCGTGACACTGCTGGCGGAAGCACTCAAGACGATCCACGCGCTGGATACTTCTTCCTGCCCTTTTGATCAGCGGCTGGATACGCTAATTGCCACTGCCCAGGATAATTATGTTCGCGGGCGGGTAGATGAAAGCCAATTTGATGACGGTCACTGGGGACGCACCGCCCAGGATTTATTCTCGGAACTGCTCAGCACCCGGCCCACCGATGAACACCCGGTTTTTGTGCATGGTGATTACTGCTTACCGAATATCCTGATCGATCCGCAGACGTGGCGCATCACCGGGTTTATCGATTGGGGCGGCGCGGGAATCTCTGATCCACACTATGACCTGGGACTGGCGGCGCGCAGCATCGGGTTCAATTTAGGCAAAGAGTGGGTCACGCCGTTTTTTGAAACTTACGGTGCGGCAAAAATCAACCCGGCCAAGATCACGTATTACCAGCTTATAGACGAATTTTTTTAGACCTATCATCCCCCGTTATAACAATACGCCGTCCCTCCTTATTGAGCGAAGGGCGGCGTAAAACATCAACCCGATCAGGTTACTGAACAATCAGAAGTGCGTCAGGTGGTCGATTCCTCGTCTGTGTCTCCGTTTTCGACTTGCACAGCGGGAGGACTGGAAGGCCTGATATAACGCTCTAACCGCGTCACATGGTCAACAACCTCTAGGGCCAGGATTGTGACCACATAATCCCCTTTCGCGCTGCGCCCGGCGGCTTGGGCTTTATTCATGGGCATCGGGTAGGCGTGTCCCTTGTCCGTCACCAGCACCAATTCATCGTCTAAGCGCCCGACGGCGGCAGCCGCCAATCCGGTCGCATCTTTAGGGAGTTTCATGGTGATCACACCTTGACCGCCGCGCCCCTGCACCGGATATTCTGTCACCGGGGTACGTTTAGCAACCCCGGTATCAGTGCAGACCAAAACGTGTCTATCGTTAGTGGCGATGCCTGCACCCACGACTCGATCCTTTTGCCCCTGGAGTTTGATAGCGCGCATCCCCCCTGCCCCCAGGCCAGTAGGCCGCACATCGGACACCGAGAAACGGATCGCCTGCCCCTGATGGGTGACGAGAAGCAGCTCGGTTTCTTCAGAAACATAACCAACCCAGATCAGCCGGTCCTCGGCTTCAATATCCATAAACTTGAAGGGTTTAGCGGACATGCCAGGCAGGTCTTCCAGTTTCAGGCGTTTGACTTCGCCCCGTTCGGTCAGCGCTGCCAAAAAGCCTTCCTCTAACGAAGGTGGAACGCCTACGGCACAAGTGATCTGATCGTCCGTCGTCAGCGAACAAAGGGTCGTATACACGGTACCGCCGTCCGGGTCTTCGGTCTGAGGCAGCATATTCACCGGCACCGTCGCCGCCATACCATCGGCCGTGAACAAATAGAGGGTATCGGCAGTGTTACTCTCGATCACCGCCAGCGGCGGGTCTTTGACCTCTGTCGTGATACGCGGCGGGCTGTCCTGATAGGTACGGTTCAGATTTCCACCTTCGGTTACTGTGATCCAGGTACTTTCACTCGCCCCCCAGAAATCGGAAGCCTGAATGTTGCCTGCCGGGCCGTTGATAATCACGGTTCGACGCGGATCGGCGTATTTTTCGCGGATCGCCGCCAACTCGCGGGCGACTTCTACGCGCATCATTTTCTCGCTGGCGAGCAGCGCCTCTAACATTTTGATCAACTCGATTTTTTCTTTGTATTCGTCTTCGAGTTTGCGCCGTTCGAGCGCGGCCAGGCGGCGAAGCTGCATCGCCAAAATCGCATCCGCCTGTTCATT
>JACRBK010000665.1 GCA_016234525.1 Chloroflexota bacterium | reverse complement strand
TGTGATCACCGTATTTCGTACCGAAGCTGCGCGAATCAAGACCACTATTGAGAGTCTCCGGCATGTTCTCACATTAGAACATAACGAGACGCGCCCGCTGCTAGCCGAGATCGATCAGGTCATTTTGCCCCAGTTAGAGCAGTTCCAGCGCGAGTTAGAGCACACAGCCAACGAATGGTCAGAAATGGTGCGGCGTGTGCAGCAGATCGAACCTTTGTTAGCCGGACTCGCGCGGCGTTTAGAAACCCATGTTTCGGCCTCCGCGCAGCAGATCGCGGATCAGAGCGAGCAAGCGGTAGCAGCGCTGTTGGCGCAGTTCAAGGCCAAGAATGCCCCAGCAAAACAGGAAAACAACGATGACACTCCCGCCGAATGAAGCCCTAAACGCGATCCACGCTGCTCTGCAAAACAGCGCAGCTCAAATGAACGACACCGCCGCAGCGCTGCACGATGCTGCCGGGCAGTTGGAAGAATGCCCGCTGTTTGCCAAACCCTCTGCCGAATTACAGGCCAACATCGAAAACAACTGGCTGCCGCTGATTAGCAACCTCTTGACGCAGATTCAGGTCTTGTCGTCGAGTGTGGATCGTTTGTTGCACACCGAAAGTGATCAATAAAAGAAAGGAAACTGCCTGACACATCTCGTATTGCCCGTTATTTATGCTTTGAGGTTCCAAAAGGAAGGTGAACGATGCCAAGATCTTTTCAAGTCGATGAAAATGAAATGAGGCGAGTGGCGCAAATTTTCTGCCAATCCCTCGACACAATCGACCATCTTATTCGTGATCTGGAATGTAACGCCGATCAGCTTCGCTCAGGATGGATCGGGTTGGGCGCGGATTCGTTTTTTGACTTATTGGATAACCGCATCCTGCCAGGAATGCGCGAAGCGGCCAAATTTATGCAGACCAATGCCGATCAGGCCGAAGCGATAGCCCAACATATCGAGCAAACGGAAGCTGATTTTGTCTCCAAGGTCAAACACGCCGAAACGCGCCTGCCGCGCGCGCTGCCGCGCATTCAGCGTTAAAGGGGGGTATCACAATGGGCGATGATGTACGGATGGATTTTGACGCGATGGAAGAAATGATCAAAGCCTTCAGGCGCAGCGCCAGTGCTATGGAACTGGTGGTGGACGACGTGCGCAAAGCGGCCAAGATCATTGAGGAAGGTGGTTGTATCAACGAACAGGGGGATCGCTGGGTCGAGACTCTGTTAACGCGCATCGCCCCGGCGTTTTCCAATGCCGTGAACGGTTTTGATCGTGTGGCCCGCGATCTGGATGGCGCGCTGCGCGACCTGCGCGACGGTGATGCCGAAGCCCGCAGCCGCTTTAGTGGATAAGGAGTGAATTATCATGAGTATCATTGTTCCAAAAGACGAAATCAACGAATTTATCGACCAAATCCAGCAATGGGTTAACGTTAACAATATCATCGAGTCGACCCTGAATTACGTTTTCAAAGAAATCTTCGAACTCATCGGCTGGAAAGGCGAAGCCGCCGAGGCGTTCGCACAGGCGGCGAAAGAGCGGCTGTTGGCGCGCATTCAACCGCTGTTGGACGTGCTCAACGAGTTTATGTCCTGGCTGAACTGGCTGATAGACATCATTCAGTATTTCATCGAATGGTCGCTGGCTCCCATTGAGTGGGTCATCGATGGGGCCGGAGCCGTGGTGGGCTGGCTGGGGGGCGCGGCTGAAGACATCTGGGACACGATCAGCTTCTGGGATTAGGAGAAACGAACATGTCTGAAATAGGGGTAGTCAGCGAGTCCATGATGGACGCGGTCAATGGGGTTAGCGATGTGGCCGACACCATCAGCTCCGTTAAGAATATTTGTGATGTCACGGCAGCTTTTTTGGAAGCTGCCAGCGTGGTTCCCGCAGCCGGTATCGCGTGCGGCACGGTAGGAACTATTTATTTCGTCAGTATCGAGCCAGTGTTGGCCGAAGTGCTGGACATCTGCCATATCATCTGCGATTACATGAAAACGGTGAACCAGGTGATGGAAACCGCCGATGATGTGTGTGAAGGCAAGTTCAACACCTTATAACAAAGAGAGGAACAGCAGACCTCATGGAACATATCGATTATGCGGCCATAGAACAGGCGGCTCAACAGTTGATTATCAACGGCCAGGAGGCCATTCAGCAAAAGCTGCTGACGGTCCACGCGATGAGATTTATGGCGGCGAATACGTGGAAAGGCAAGGGAGCAGCCAAGTTTCTTACCTGGGTAGATGACCATGCCCTGCACGAGGGACACTATTTTGTCAATGAACTGGAAGAATATGCCGCCACGCTGCGTAAGGCGATGCAGGATGTCCAGGCGCACGATGAGAACTGGGCGGCACGGATCAGAGCCGTGCTGAGCGAGGAATAAAACATGCCTACAATCAATATGCAATATGAAACTGTCGAAGACTTGAAGACGGTGCTCGGCCAGGAAGCAATGGTCCTGAGTGCGGTGTCATTGGCAGGCAAGGCGATGATCAATAATTTTGAGGAGAACATTTTCGTGGGCAGCCTTGGAAGCAATTATTGCCTGTGGGCCACGAATATCTTTGTCACGATGGGAGGGCTAGGACAAAGAACCCAGAACGCCGTCAAGCTGCTCGGCGAAGCCCTCGAAGAAATGCAAGCCGCCGATCAGAATCTTAAGAATTCCATACCGCGCTGAGCGAGGGGGGAGAACCAGTCATCATGGCATCACCGATTTTTCAGTTTAATGCCGAGGGCATCATGGCCGCGCAGACCTCAATCGCGACGATGGCCGGGCAGTGCCGAGACTTAGGCGACAACCTGAAAGCCGTCGCGGTGGACCCGGTCGAAAATGGTATCTGGATCGGCGAAGGCTCTGTCGCCTATTTGGAACAAATGGCGCTGCTGCTCACTGATAACCAACAAATGGCCGTCTTGTTAGACCGTTTTCAGCAGGAACTCGGCGCTTTCGCGCAGGAAACGTCGGACTTCATCTATGCGCAGCGTCTCGTTGCAGACAAGGGTGCTGAGGTAAAGTCTGACTCAGACGCCGTCACCTGGACCATCGGAGGATAGAATGAACGTCAACTTCAGAATGGAATATCTGCCACTGGCAAAAGCGGTCACATTGTTGGATGAGGCGACCGCCAGCTACCAGGAAATTCGTGGTAAGTTAGAGGCGGTGCGGGTCACCCTGCACGATCAGGACTGCGTCGGGGATACGGGGACGGCGATCAGCGAAGTGATATTGGAACTTGAAAACCGGCTGAGCCTGCTCAGCACGCACAGCCAAAATATGCGCACCGCGCTGCATGACACCATTGGCGATATTCGGGATGTTATTGACGCCAAATTGATCGGCAAAGCGTCTAACCTAAAATAGGGTGAGGGTTGACCTGCCCGGCTGTTTCACGGTACAGTGACCGAACATTCCCCGGCACTGAGCGAACACTCGGCCAGCGGAATCGACTGCCCCGCCTGCCGCACAGTGAAGGTATCGCTGTCACCAGCGGCGATCCAGAACTGGCGGCGGGGCAGCCCGGTGCTGAAATAACCCAGGAACTTAGGGCAGATCGCCGCGCTGGGCGATACCTGGCGCGCCTCCGATGTGCGAATCTGGTAACAGCCGCCAGAGGGCATCACCGCCGGACGAGCGACCATCCCCGGCTGATCCCAGGCGTTGGACTCGAATTTGCGCGCGGAGCCATCCGCCAATGGCTGTTCAAAGATCAGGCTGCTGACATCCAACGCCGCGCCAGAAGTATTGACCAGCACAAATTCGTAACGATCATACACCAGCCGCAGATCAGGATCGGGCGCGGCAGCGGGCGTTGCTTCGATACGCGCGCCTAACGTTGCCGGGGGCGGATTCTCGGCGCTGGTGGTATAAATTCCGCCCAGCGGCGTAGAGGTTTTACCGGGCTGCGTGCTGTCCCCACTGCTCAGCGCCGCCGCGCTGAACGACAGCGCCGCCCCCCCTACCCCGACGATCATCAGCACTGCCCCGATGATCGGAACCAGCAGCGGCACACGCCGCCGAGATCGGTGGTGGCGAGGCCGGTGCAGCCGTGTTCGCCATGAAAAAGGAACCGTCACCGCAGGCAGCGTCGCATCGTCGCGCAAGGTCGAAAGCGGCGCTAATACCATCCCCTTTTTTTGCAGTTCGCAATAAAGCTGCTTAAAAGCCACCTCATAAAGCTGGTTGTGGAAGTCTACATATTGCAGCGGCTTCAGCCGGAAATGAATACTGGCGGGGCGGAACCACACCGGGATCACCGGCTTATAGTTGTCTAAAAAATATTTCCATTCGTTTGAGACATTGGCTGAACACATCGCATCGGGTGACAGGATCAACACCATGACCTGACAATCATCCAGCGCCCGCTGAATTGTGTCGGACCAGTCGTCACCGGAGCGAATGTCGTCCACATCTATCCAGACATCCGCGCCCAACCGATCCAGGTCAGCAGCCAGGCGGCGGGCAAACTCTCCATCTTTTCGACTGTAACACAAAAACACTTGGGGCATGATGGCGTCCTTGATTTTTCTTCGATGCAGCGTTGATTTAAAGTTAGTATACGGTTAGAAGGATTAACAGTAAATTGTCCTCTTGTACTGTTTTATAAAAAGTGTAAATTTATCTGCAATCAGGTGGCAGATTTCATATAATAAGAGGTAAGCGAACGCTTTTGCGTGTACAATGATGCTGTAACTGCATTATTACAAAAAAAGGTGAGAACTATTATGCCTATCCGAGGTATTGGCAGCCAGTTCATAGTGGATACCCAATATCAAAATATGGACCAGTCGGATCAGCAGAAGGGAGTGCCGCAGCCACCACTCGAACTCCCCTACGATACGACGCAGCCCCTCATGGATCTGCCCGACCCGACCACATTGGCCCTTCCCCCGGTGGACTTGCGCGAGATCATCGAACAGCGCACGACGATCCGCAACTATGCGCAAACACCGCTCAGCGTGTTGGAACTGTCGCACCTGTTATGGTGTACGCAGGGGGTCAAAAGCGCCGCAAACAACATGGCGACCCGACGCACGGTGCCATCCGCAGGAGCACGCCATGCGTTTGAAACCTTCCTGTTGATCAATAACGTCGAAGGAATCGACCCAGGCATCTATCGTTTTCTGGCCGGCGAACACAAACTGCTGGCGCTCGAACTGGGCGAGAGGCAAGATGCTATCCGCCGCGTCACACGCGCC
>JACRBK010000667.1 GCA_016234525.1 Chloroflexota bacterium | reverse complement strand
TAACCAATTGATTAAGAGTCAACTGCTCTGCCATTGAGCTACAGGGCCATACACACCAAAATTTACCATATCTTAGCGGCATGGTCAACGGTGTCTTTGGAAACCTGAAAACCTCAAACACTCAAATGCCGAGCGAGATCACCCGCTGCCACAAGTTTGACTCACAAGGCTGTGATGTCCGCTCCGACCGGCAAGCCGGCTAAGGGTGTGGCCTGCTGTACCACCCGCCGGATCGCCTTGGCGGTCACTTCGGCGGCAAATGCGCCGATAGCGCTGGCGTTAGCACGGCCTGCCGTCCCAGTCGAGAGCGCAAAGATTGTATCACCATCGAGCAGCGTATGGGCTGGACGCACAGCGCGTGCCAGTCCATCGTGCGCCATTTGCGCGACTAGATTCGTTTCTTCTTTATTTAATTGAGCGTTGGTTGCCACCACACCAATCACAGTGTTATTGGAATGGCTCCCACTCACCCGAACCCCAGCAGCCAGGATCGAGAGCGCCTGCGCAAAAGTTGCACCATCGGGTGGTTGGCGTGTCCCAGCCAGGATCGCGCCCTGATCGTTTACGACATCACCGAGTGCATTAACCACAAATAAAGCGGCGACCTTCAGCCCGTCTCCCAGGTCAATTACAGCACTGCCAATCCCCGATTTGCAAGCGAAAGCTGTCCCTAACAGACGCCCCACAATCGCACCCGCACCCGCCCCAACACAGCCTTCGGTAGTGGGCAGCTCCGATGCTGCCCGGCACGCGGCATAACCCATCGCTGCATCCGGGCGAATCTTGGGATCCCCCACATCCAGATCGAAAATAATGGCGGCAGGTACAATCGGCACAACTCCCACACCGATGTTATAGCCGATGTTCTGCTCCTCTAAAAAACGCATGACTCCACTGGCCGAATCCAGTCCGTAGGCGCTGCCCCCAGCCAATAAGATCGCGTGGACATGTTCGACCAGATGCAGCGGGCGCAGCAGGTCCGTTTCGCGTGTGCCTGGCGCGCCGCCTCGTTGATCCACGCCGCCCACCGTTCCCGGCGGGCAGAGAACTACCGTACACCCGGTTGGGCCGTCCAGGTGATGCGCGTGCCCGACCCGCAATCCTTCAATGGCCGTCAAGGTTGCATTAGACATTTCTGCCCCTCCGAACGTTTTCCGAACGATAGTCGAATGTAAATCGAGCGAGGCTTGAGCCATCCCCGAACGACCGTTTCCTAAGCTGAAGTTATGAACACGACGTGCCCTAAGCAACTCGCTGAGGGAAGGAAACAGTCGGGAGGAAAACATGAACGCTCAAGTCAAAACCAGTGTAGCACAGATTGCTCAGGCCACTCTCACTCGCAAGAGCTTTTTCGCTGCTCTGCCCGCGTTCGCCGTTTTCAGCCTGATAGTCTACCAGGTTTTGTTTGCACTCACTCCAGCGTTGGCTGCGGGACCAGAAGTCGTGACTTTGTACGATCTGGTCCAAAACGGCCAGGGAGATATGGCCTTGCAGCAGGTCGTGGACTATGCTCAGCAGTTAGGCGGTTGGATGCCCGCTCCGGGTGACGAACTGGTTTTTGACCCGTATTTGTCCCGCAAGGCACGCGGATCAATGCTGGACACGGACGAACTGCCCAACTGCGCTGATCCACTCGTGGCGACAGACGAGGCTTCCTGTATCGCCCAGTTTCGCACCCTAGAGCGTCAGGTGCGGTTCGGCCCATCATTATTCACTACACCTACCGAAGATGGTACAGTGGAGGTCCGCCCGGCCTTCGATGACCTGCTCTCAACCTACATCGAAGAAAGTGGACACTCATGGCAGGAGTATCTGTACGAGACCAATGGATTGGGCAGCGGATCACGATCCCGCCAGACGAGCAAAGCCGAGTCAGATCGTTGGGCGGCGGGCCGTGAGTATCAGATCAAGCGTTATATCTTGAGCCTGGACGGCGGGCTGTTCCAACTTTCCGACCAACAGCGCGAGACATTGCGCGGCCAAATCTGCCTTGACTATGCCAACCCGATGGGACGTGAAGTTCCGGCCTATGGCGCCCCGGCGGGCTGGCCCAATCCGCAGGGATGGCCGGTGACTGCCCCTACCGCCGAGGAATTCCAGGTTTTCTGTGTCGGGTTCAACGCCTAAACATCCTACCCGTGAGCACTTCAACATCCGGGTCAATTAGCCCGGATGATTTTTTATTGTCGGCTGTCGCCATGTTATACTCTCGCCATTACCCTGGTTTTGAACCTACGGTTGGGATCATGAGCAAACAAGGTAATTATTCTCGTTTACTGGCGATTGATATTGGCAATACAAACATCGTGTTTGGCGTACACGACGGCGAAGAATGGTCGTTTCACTGGCGGGTACAAACCGTCCGTGAACGGATGCCGGACGAATATGCGGTCATGTTTCGCAATTTTCTGAGCGAAGCCGGGCTGGATTTTAAGCAGTTTGAACATACCGTTTTGAGCAGTGTGGTTCCCCAACTAACCGCTGGGTTAAGCCGCATGGTGGCGCAACATACCGGTTTTCCGCCGGTGATCGTGAGCGCCCGCGTGAATACGGGGCTAACGATCAACATCGATCACCCAGACAGTATGGGAAGTGATCGTATTGCGGATGCTGTCGCTGCTTATGAGCGATTCAAAGGCAACTGCATCGTGGTCGATTTTGGAACTGCGACGGCTTTCACGGTGGTGGCGGAACCGGGGGAGATCATTGGGGCGGTGATCGCGGCAGGGCTGAACACCACTGCTGATTCGCTGGTCCGGCGCACGGCGCAGCTTCCCCAGGTGGAACTCGTACCGCCCCCCTCGGTGATCGGGCGCAACACCATCCACTCGATGCAGGCTGGGTTGGTGTTGGGACATATTGCGATGGTCGAAGGGTTGATTGACCGCATTCGGGCCGAACTCAACGGCGCGAAGGTCGTGGCTACCGGCGGACTTTCGACGGTGTTGGCCCCGCTCACCGATCATTTTGATGCCGTTGATCCCTGGCTCACGCTGGACGGGCTGCGCCTGGTCGCCATGCGTAACCCGCGTATAGAATAGTCTTCGATCTGTATGGATGGCTTGTCAAAGTTTTTAGTGGTTCGTTGTCAGTAAAACCAGGGTTTATTTTTCCCTGGTTTTTGCGAATCCTTAAAAACTAACCACTAACTCCCCCCTGCTCTGCGCATCTAGCCATTCGGTTTGTCTCGCAGCAGTTCGCATATCCAGCGCAGCACCGCCTCGCTGATTTTGGCTTTGCTCGCCAGTTCGAGCGGGCGCGGATCACCTTCCGCGTCAATCAACGTGACGCGGTTGGTATCGACCTCAAACCCGGCATCAATCGCGGTGATGTCATTCGCCACGATCAAATCAAGCCCCTTGCGTTTGAGTTTGGACTGCGCATTGTGGATCAAGTCTTCGCTTTCGGCAGCAAACCCTACGGTCACATGCGGCCAGCCGGATTTCGCGCGCTGTTCTTTGACTGCTGCGAGAATATCCGCTGTGCGTGTCAGGACCAGAGTCGGCGCATCGTCGGATCGTTCGGATTTCTTGATCTTCTGTTTGGCGACTTCCGCTGGGCGAAAATCGGCGACAGCCGCTGCCATGATCAGCGCATCGGCAGTAGCCGCATGAGCCAGCACCGCATTTAACATTTCTTCGGCGCTGTGAACCGGAATCAATGTTGCTCCGATGGGAACCGGCAGTTCTTGGGCCGAACTGATCAGCGTGACGGCTGCGCCCGCGTCTACGGCGGCTTGCGCCAGCGCATAACCCTGTTTGCCGCTGGATCGATTGGTCAGATAGCGCACCGGATCCAACGGTTCGCGCGTGCCGCCCGCCGTGACCACGATCTTACGCCCGGCTAACCCGCCGCTGCGTCCTACCATCTGCCGGATATGTCCCATCAGCGTCGGAGTATCGGGTAGGCGCCCTTTGCCCACCAACCCGGACGCAAACCGCCCCTCCTCCGGCCCGATCACGATCACGCCGCGCTCGCGCAAAATATGTAGATTCGCCTGAGTCGCGGGATGAGCATACATTCCTCCATCCATCGCGGGCGCGATCATCAGCGGGCAGCGCGCCGCCAGCGCTGTCACTGAGAGCAAATCATCCGCCAGCCCGTGCGCGATCTTGGCAATCATATTGGCGGTGATAGGCATAATC
>JACRBK010000101.1 GCA_016234525.1 Chloroflexota bacterium | reverse complement strand
CGGACATTTAGGCGGTTATCCGGCGGCGGTGGATTTTTTCGCGCGGCAGTTCGGCGTGCTGGCGAATTACGACGCCAACTGGGACTCGATCAACGCCACGACCCAGTGGTTTTATCAACACCGGCCCTAGGGGTATTTTGCCGCCTGCGCCGGGCGCTCAAGCGGCCCGGCTGTCAAAAAGGCGGGTAAGCCCACTGATGCACATTAACTTTTTAATCTGGTCATGGGATTTACCCCTATCCCCCCAACCCCCTTTCCCCGCTGCGCAGAGAAAGGGGGAGAAGGGGCGGCGGCGGTCCCCTCTCCAACCACGTTGGAGAGGGGGTAGGGGGTGAGGCCGATCTTCTACACCCGCACCATCTCCGCGAACAAATATCGCCCGGTCGGGGAGATCAGATTGGCGGCGATCTCTTCCGGCGTGCCCTGCGCGATCAACTTGCCGCCCGCGTCGCCGCCTTCAGGGCCGAGTTCGATGATCCAGTCAGCGGCGCGGATGATGTCGAGATTATGCTCGATCACGATCACGGTATTGTCCGCATCTACGAGCCGCTGCATCACCGCCAACAGGTTCACGATGTCGGCGGGATGGAGTCCGGTGGTCGGTTCGTCCATCAAATAGAGCGTATGCCCGGCGGCGCGGCGGCTGAGTTCTTTCGCGAGTTTGATACGCTGCGCCTCTCCGCCAGAAAGCATCGTCGCGGGCTGGCCGAGTTTCAGATAGCCCAACCCGACATCGACCATCAACGCGAGCCGGTTCGCCACCGCCGGAACCTCCTCAAACAGCAGCAGCGCCTCCTCGATGGTCAGATTCAGCACCTCGGAAATATCGAAGCCGCGATACTTGACCGCCAGCACCTCCGATCGGAAACGCTGCCCCCGGCAGGCGGGACAGGTCACTTCGACATCCGGCAAAAAGTGCATGTTCACCGTCAGCAAGCCCGCGCCCTGGCAGCGCTCGCAGCGCCCGCCGGGAACATTAAACGAAAAATGCCCGCTGCTGAGTCCCTGCGCGTCCGGCAGCGCGGCGAAAGTCTGCCGGATCGGGGTAAAGGCATCGGTATAGGTGGCGGCATTCGAGCGCGACGTGCGCCCGATGGGCGTCTGGTCGATCATGATCACCTTGTCCACCCACTGCCAGCCGGAGATCGAGTCGTGTTCGCCGGGACGTTCGCTCGCTCCATAATAACGCTGCTCAGCGGCGCGTCCGAGCGTGTCGAGAATCAGCGACGATTTGCCTGATCCGGTCACTCCGGCGACGGCGAGCAGCGTGCCGAGCGGCAGATCCACCGTCAGATTCTTCAAATTGTGGGATCGCGCGCCCCGGATCGTCAGCGCCCGCTGATTGATCGGGCGGCGCTGCGGCGGCACAGGGACCGCTGCGCGCCCGGCGAGATAATCCCCGGTGATCGAGTCGCGGCTGAGCGCGATTTCTTCCGGCGTCCCGGCGGCGACAACTTCCCCGCCGTGTTGTCCCGCGCCGGGGCCAATATCGATCACATAATCGGCGGCGCGAATGAGATCGAGATCGTGTTCGACGACTAACACAGTATTCCCCAGGTCGCGCAGACGGCGCAGCACTTCGATCAGGTGGCGGTTATCACGCGGGTGCAGGCCAATCGTTGGCTCGTCCAGCACGTATAACACCCCGGTCAGGCCCGATCCGAGCAGCGCCGCCAGCCTCAGCCGCTGCGCTTCGCCCGCCGAAAGGGACGGTGTCGCCCGTTCGAGCGTGAGATACCCCACGCCCACATCGATCAACCGGTGGATGCGCTCGCGCAGATCGATCACGACCGGCTCAGAGATGATCCGCGCCTCTGGCGACAGTGTTTCTTCCAGGCTCGTCAGCCATTCCCGCAGATCATTCAGCGGCATCCGCGCCGCCTCGATGATCGTCCTGCCGTTGATCGTCACGCGGCGGCTTTCGGGACGCAGCCGCTCGCCGTTGCAGTCGGGGCAGGGCTGCATGACCAGGAATTTTTGTAGATTCTCCCGATATTCGGCGTTGTGGGCGTTATCGGCGTAACGCCGCATCAGGTTCGGGATGAGACCCTCGAAACGCCCTTTCGACACGGTGTCGGGCGGCTCGATGTTCGGGAAATGGCGGCGGAAACGATCCCCCGATACGCCGTGCAGCAGAATGTCATACGGAATTTCGCCCAATTCGCCAATCGGCAGCGCCGGATCGAAGGCGAAGCCGTAGTATTCGCCCGCCGTCTGGATCGTCTGCGTATAGCGTTTGATCTCGTGAATATCCCAGCGCAGCACGCCGCCGTCTAAAATGCTGAGCGCAGGATCGATCAGCAGCGGCAGGTTCGCGCCGTGCATCACGCCTAACCCGGTACAGGTTGGGCAGGCCCCAATCGGCTTATTGAACGAAAAATGCGCCATGCCCAGTTCAGGGATCGGCGTGCCGCACGCCGGACAGGGGTAGGTAACATCGGTTTCACCGGACTCGTCTGAGTCGAGCGCGACATCGTGCGAGGGCGGAATATCCGCGCCGCAGTGCACGCAAACGCGGTGACCGATTCGCGCAAATAATACGCGCAGATAGGTAAAAACTTCGGTGGCGGTCCCGACGGTAGAGCGCGGGCTGCGGTTGATCAGGTGTTGGTCCACGCTGATCGATGGCGATAACCCGGTGATGCTGTCCACTTCGGGCTTGCCCATATAATCCACCATCCCCAACGATTCCATATACTGCCGCTGCCCCTCCTTGTGCAGCGTATCGAACGCCAGCGTCGATTTGCCGGACCCGGACAGCCCGGTGAGCACAACCACCTGATACTTCGGGATTGAGAGTGAGATGTTTTTGAGATTGTGCAGCTTCGCGCCTTTGATCGTGATCGTGTTTTGCATTTTTCTCCGTTTCCTTTGACCCACTACATTTTTATTATAAGGCCCTGGTGTGCATATGGAGGGTTGAGCGGGGAAAGGAGATCATAAAGTCTACAAAAACGAGCGAACGATGCGTCGTTTTTGTAGGGGCAGGGCTATGCACTTTGAGAAAATAATCCGGTTATGCTGAGGGGAGAAGCCAAAAGCGGCCTCACCCCCGACTGGTCAGTCCGAGTAGCATTTGGAGATGTAGGGGCAGGGCAAGCCCTGCCCTGGGCGACGCGGCGCCTCGCCCCTACAAAATCAACGTGGACTAACCACTACCCCCTTACCACTTCCCGCTCGCCCCGCCGCCGGACGAACGCCCGCCGCCGCCGGAACGTCCGCCCCCACTGCTGCGGCTTGAATGACTCCCGCCGCTGCTGGTCGAACGGGTCAGGCGGGGAATAATCACGGTGTGGGAGCGGTCATGGCTGCAATTCTGGCATTTTTCAGTGATTTCCCGCATACCGGTGGAACTGTAAGTCGGCGGATCGATGGTGCGCGACGAAACATGCAGCGTGCGAAAGCCGCAGCTTGAGCAGTTTCGCAGCCCCGACATCAGGCGCGGATAACCGAGCAGGGTATGATAATTGCAGTTGGGACAACGCCAGACATCGTAATCAATTGAGGCGAGAACTTCTTCCAGTTTTTGCCCGTCGCTGAGATACACATCGTCAGAGACCTCGTCCAGGCGGACCAGCATGGTTTTACAGTTTGGGCAGGAGCGTTTGCGATAGCGTGAAAAAGTCTGCACCCCATACGCGCCCGCCCCTAATGCCCCCGCCCCGCCGCCGATCCCTAGAATATAAGTCCATAAAGAGCGTCCCTTTTCAGATGAAGAATCGGTGTAGGTAGACGTGGGGGGGGTGCTGGGGGCTGGGTTGAGGTCTTCGGGCCAGACGCCGGTCAGCGATTGGATCACGGCGCGCGTGCCCTGGTAGATGCCCATGCTGTAATCGCCGCGCCTGAAACTGCTGAGCATAAACTCGTTGATGACATAAGCCATTGGGTCGTTCATGGTATCGCCATATCCCTCACCAACTTCGATCCGAACCTCTCGATCAGCCACCGCGACCAGGATCAACACGCCGTTGTTCAAGGTCGCGTCGCCAATCCCCCAGGTATTGAATAAGTTGGTCGCAAAGGACTCGATGGTGGTATCAGAGGTGCCATAATCATGAATCGAGTCGACGGTCAACACGGTGGACTCGATGCCATGCTGCTGTTCCAGGTCCGTCAGCAGGGCGGTTATCTGAGCCACCGACTCCACCGTCATCACCCCGGCGTAATCGTTCACGTAGAAATCCTGGCGTTCCGGGTAGCCGCCCTGGGCGCTCGCGATCAGCCCACCGGACAGCAGCAGCACCGCCGCGATGATCCCTATGGCGAGCCGCCACGCGAAATGGTTCGTTTTGTTTTTCCCCGCCATCCCATCCTCACTTTATTCTGAAAATCGTCAATGAACGGATTTCCCGAATATAGAGAACCTGCGCCGGTTGCGCAAATGGGAGGGGGTAGTGGTCAGTCCGAGCAGCATTTGGAAATGTAGGGGCAGGGCTTGCCCTGCCCTGGGCGACGCAAGCATCGCCCCTACAAAGTCAACGTGGACTGACCAGTAGGGGTGAGGCCGCCCTTGCTGAAAGCTGAGGGCTGACGGCTGAAAGCTAAGCGGTAAAACCCTCCACTCCTATACTAAGGTTTTGCCAGCGGGCAGCGGCTCCGGAGCCTGAATATTCATCTCGCGCACCTGACCGTTTTCATACGAGCGGATCATATCCGGCACGCACAGCCGATCATCTTCATACAGGGCGCGCATCGCATCAAACGAGTCGTTATCCGCCAGGGTAAGCGCAGAGATTCGATCATACAGCGCTAATCCCTCTTCGGTATCAGCGGCAGGCTGATCCATGATTCCCCAGCAGTCCCAGGGCAGCAGTTCCATGCGGTTCAGCGACGCCAGGTCGCGCCCGACGTTGCCGCGTATAAACCAGAGGCCGTGCATATCGAAGATGCCGAACTTGTCCGCGTCAGCCTGACCGGATCGGCACGCCAGCCACGCGCGCCCGCCCGACAAAAACTGATCGTAGGGAACATCGAGCGGATCAAAGCTGAGTTTCAACACCTCACGCTGGAGATCATCCATCTGCGCATCGACCTGAATCCAGCGATTTTGGGCCGCGTTCCAATACTCGCACGTCCAATGATCGATATATTGGCCCGCTTCAAAGTACGCGCCGAAGCCACAGCGCGGGCGGGCCGGGATGCCCACCTGCCGCAGCAGCGTACACAGCATCAGCGAAAAATCGCGGCAGTTGCCCACTAAACGCTGCTCCACCGGGCGCGGCACGGTCAGCGGGCGATCATCCACCGAGTGAATCCAGGCCAACATGGTCGAGATGCGCCGCAGATTCACCTCCTGTTGGCGCTCAGGTGTCAGTTTGACGCCGTAGCGTTCCGCCCAAAAGATATGCAGCAGATTACCCTGCACGACCTTAACCAGCGCGGGAATATCGGCGGGCAGTCCGTGCAGCAGCGGCGCATGTTCACCGGGATCGGTCATCAACCCAGGGCGAGTGTAATAAAGTAGGGGATCGTGCATGATGTTTACCGTCCTCATTGAACTCAATCAAGGTTATGTTCTTATCTTATGCCCCTATTCCTGACATCCTGTGTCAGGAATTTCGAGGTATGATCTGGTGGGGTGGATAACTGTGCAATGGAAGGCATTAACTCATGACGCCAGGCTTTTTTAATGCGCTGCGCAGAGTATTAACCGTAGTCGCGGCTCTCACCGCAGGGGGTATACTGCTTTTTGTCGCTCTGGTCGGCGTTGCCGTCTATGTTATGTCCAAGGCAGACTGGACTGGCTGGGGGATACCCCCTCAAGACTGTATGGGAACCACATTCAGCGTCAAAGGTTATGTTACGGATGAAGACGGAACAGCCATAGATGGGGCAGAAATTAACGCATTTAACACAGGTTCCTACGAACTGCCGCCGTTTAATGTAATCGCCGTTAGTGATGAACGTGGTTATTTCGAGACCCCAAGCGCCTATAGTTTCGCCTGCACCCCGTTTGAAGTTCGGGTTTCTGCGGCAGGTTATCAAACACAGAATCTCACTTTTTATCCACCGGGGGAAGAATGGCCCGATGAACTGCCCGAATCACTGACCATTACTTTGATCGCCAGAGATGCCACCGATGCGCGCTGATCGCCTGCTGTCGATTTTGCTGATGCTGCAAGTGCGCGGGCCGATCACCGCCCGCCACCTCGCTGAAACACTCGAAGTGTCAGAGCGCACGATATATCGCGATCTGGACGCATTGAGCGCTGCCGGAATCCCGGTGTATGCCGAGCGCGGGCCGGGCGGCGGCTGTGCGCTCTCCGAAGGCTACCGCACCAACCTGACTGGACTCTCGGCGGACGAGGTGCGCACGCTCTTTTTCGCGGCGCTGCCGGGGCCGCTGGCCGATCTCGGTTTGGGCAGGGCGCTGGATGATGCGCTGCTCAAACTGTTGGCGGCGCTGCCCTCGGCGCGGCGGGATGATGCGGAGCGTTTTCGCCAGCGGATCATGCTCGACTCGTCCGGGTGGTTCGCTGCCGCTGAGCCGGTCCCCTTTCTGCCGCTGCTGCAAGAGGCCGTCTGGACCGATCAGCGGGTGCGGATCGTCTATCGCCGGGGAGATCGGCAGGAGATCGAACGGGTGATCGATGCGTTGGGGCTGGTGGCAAAAACGAGCATCTGGTATCTGGCCGGAGCCGCCGACAGACAAACGCGCATTTATCGGGTGTCGCGGGTATTGTCCGCCGACCTGACCGGGGAATATTTTGATCGCCCGGCGGATTTTGATCTGGCGGCGCGCTGGGTGGAATGGGTGTCAGGTTTTGAAGTCAGCCGGGCCGGGTATGAAACCACAGTGCGCTTTGCGCCGGGCGCGATCCCGCTCCTGCCGCGTGTGTTCGGCGAGAGTCTGCGTAACGCCGGG
>JACRBK010000666.1 GCA_016234525.1 Chloroflexota bacterium | reverse complement strand
TGAGTCTGGTAGGGGTACAATCGCCGCGCCGCACATCCTACGATGTTGCCGCTGAACCAGGATATACGCTGCGCACCCTGCCCGAAACGGGGATCGGTCTGAACGTGCCGGTGACCGTCAGCGAGGGAACACGCTACCGGGCCGAAGATGTATTGATTGATGCGGGCATGGTCGGGAGTTTTATTGCCAGCGGCTATACTGCCGCGCCGGAGCTAGAGGCTTCGGCCACCTGGCATCTCAGCGACAAAGCCCCGCGTTTGTTAGGCAGCATCACCAATACCACCGGATTCCGGCTGCAAGAGGCCGTGCTGCTGGTCAAAGGCGAGGCGCGTGAACTGGGAACACTCGAACCCGACCAAACGCGCAGTTTTGACATCACCCTTGGGCCTCAAGACCCCGGCCCGCTGAGCTTAGGGAGTTCGTCGTATCGTTATGCCCCCAATGCGTACAGCACCTGGGGTTATTCCGCTTATATCCCCGGCGGATGTTTCAATTATCAGGGAGTTCCACTCACCATCCCGGATGTGATGCGCGGCAAACGTTTTTCGTGTTCATCCGGCAATGTGAGCGACACGCAGCAAGAAATCCGGCGGCGTTATAAACTGTTGGCCGCGCTGATCGTTGATCGTGAATTGAGCGGTGGTCGTGGGGCAGGGGTTTATCTGTTTGCCTGGGCGAACACCCCGCTGATTCCGGTCGGTGTGGACGGAAAAAACTACAGCACCGAAGACACCACCCTGTATATTTTCGATCTGCCGGTGGATGTGCGATCAGACACGGCGGTCGTCGAAATCCCGCCTGCCTTGACCACCTGGGCGGTCACGGCCAAAGATGATCCCGCCACTCTGCTTGAGATCAGCCCTAATTCATTCCAGCTCACCGACGCTACCCAGGCGGCCTTCGAGTTTCGACCGATGCCCGAAATGCGACTGGAGGCGGTAGAGGATCTGTCGATCCGGTTCCAGGGACGCGGGCCGCTGCAAGTGGAATTGTGGAACTGGGAACGAAATTTCTGGGTTCCTGTCCAGCTTGATCCTAATTCTGACACCACGATTATTAGCCGTGCTGCACGGTTCGCTGGACCAGAACAAGAGGTTCATGTGCGGGTTTTATCTAACGACAACACGCAGTACACTCAGGTGGAGTATATTAAGATTGGGTATCGTGGACGGCTGCCGGACTAACGGCCCGCCCTACAGATCAGGATGATGTCAGGATGTCATCGCAAGAGTTCATCATCGAAACACAAGGGCTTGTCAAACGATATGGCAAGTTAATTGCGGTAAACGATCTCTCCTTGCGGGTGCCGCGTGGAGCGATCTATGGTTTTGTTGGCCCGAATGGGGCAGGCAAAACGACCACTATGCGTATTCTCACCACGCTCATTACACCCACCTCCGGAGATGCACATGTGGCCGGTTATTCCGTGACCAAATTCCCACGCGAAGTCCGCCGCGCCATTGGTTATATGCCTGACTTTTTTGGCGTCTACGACGATATGAAAGTCTGGGAATACCTGGACTTCTTCGCGGCCTGTTATGAGATTCCCGAACGGGACCGGCCTAACCTGATCAATGACCTGCTGGCGCTGGTCGATCTCACCCATCGCCGCGAAGATATGGTCGAAAAGCTCAGCCGGGGTATGAAACAGCGGCTCAGTCTGGCGCGCACACTGACGCATGATCCCGAAGTGTTGATCTTGGACGAACCAGCCTCTGGCCTGGACCCGCGCGCCCGGATCGAGATTCGTGAACTGTTGGTCGAAATGGCCCGCATGGGCAAAACGATCTTCTTCTCGTCACATATCCTGGCCGATGTCGCTGAAATCTGTTCCCACCTGGGGATTATCGAAAGTGGACAAATGGTCGCTCAGGGGACGGTGGCTGAAATCCGCCGCCAGCTCATGCCCACCCGCGAGATCACTATCACCCTGCTCGATAAGGTGGACGAAGCAAAAGCTACCCTGTCAGAGATCGAAGGGGTGACGAATGTCCGTGATCTGCCCGAAGAGCATGGCCGTAAGCGGATCAAGGTCGATTTTGGCGGAGACGATTCGGGGATGAGCGCCCTGCTGCAAAAACTCTCCAGCCAGGGAATTCCAGTGGTTCATTTTTCAGAAGAAACGCGCGATCTTGAGGCCGTGTTTATGCGGGCGACCAAAGGGATCGTATCCTAAACTTATAAGGCGAATCTGTGATGGCTGTTGAAACTTCTGCCGCGACTCCAACTCGATCCAGGCGCAAACTGCTGCGGTTGATTTTTGATAACCCGGTGGTATTAAAAGAACTGCGCGGGCGAATGCGTGGGGCGCGGGCGTTCACGGTGCTAACGATCTACCTCCTGCTGTTGGGGGCATTTTCGTCGCTGGTCTATGTGGCCGTGGCCCAATCATCGAGCAGCACCGGCGGGCAGGTCAGCGTCGGCCAGATCGGACGTACTCTGTTTGGCGGCGTGGTCGCTATTGAGATGATGCTGGTGGCCTTTATCGCGCCCGCCTTCACCTCCGGCGCGATCAGCAGTGAGCGCGAACACCAGACGCTCGATTTGTTACGCACCACCCTGCTGCCCGCGCGTGCCTTTGTGATCGGCAAACTGCTGTCAGCCATGTTATATGTGCTGCTGCTGCTGTTAGCGGCTATTCCGCTGCAAAGTATCGCCTTCTTTTTTGGCGGTGTGGCCGAAACTGAAGTGATCCTGTCGTTCTTGATCCTGACGATGACCGCCCTGTTATTCTGCACGATGGGCATTTATTTCTCGGCGCGATCACACCGCACCCTATCGGCCAGTGTGTTGACTTATACCTCTGCCTCCTTCATGATGTTCGGGCTTCCGATCTTGTGGGGCGTGGTCATGTTGATCTTCAGTTTTTCGTTCGAAAATGTGGGCGATAATAACTACGAAATCGCGCTGGCCTACCTGACGGGCGGGATCATTTCGCTCAACCCAGCGGCAACAGCGTTAGCTACCCAATATTTACTGGTCAACCGGCGCACGACCGGCGTATTCTTTTATACACTCGATAGTGGAGATAAGATTCCACTTATTTCGCCCTGGATCCCTTTTATTGTGTTTTACCTGCTTCTGACACTGTTATTTTTGCTGTTAGCGATACGCCGGGTGCGAAAAGTAGAGGACGTATAACCGTCATGAGCGCTATCACACACCAACAAACTGCCATTCATCTCACGCGCCGTGTGCGCCATTGGGATCGCCGTCTGCGTCTGGTCACAAGTGTCCTTTGGGGACCGCGCGGGGTGATCGTGGGGTTAGCCATTGGGTTGATCACGGCAGTGATTTCACGGCTGCGCCCCTGGCTGCTGCCTGATCAGATTATCGTGATTACCGTAATCGCTGTGTCAGCCGGGCTGCTTGGCCTGCTGGCAAGCATCTGGTTATGGCCCAAAGCGGTTCCCCGGCAGGCGCGTTATTTTGATCACCGGTTTGGACTCAAAGAACGGGTCAGCACCGCCCTGGAATTGATCGGCGGGGTGATCCCCATGCCGGAGCATCTGGCCGAACACCAACTTTCGGATGCGGTCAGCGCCGCCAACCGGGTAAATGCGGCTTCTCGCCTACCGCTGCGCGTGCGGGCGCTGGAACTGCTGGTGATGTTCGCGCTGGCGATCTTGTTGGCGCTAATTCTGTTAGCGCGCAACCCCTATGCCGAAGAAATCGAATCTCGCCAGGCATTGCAGCAGGCGATCAACAATCAGGCAACCGCCCTGCAAGAGACAGTATCGGAGATCGAGCAGAACAGCGCGCTCACCGAAGAAGAACAGCAGGCGCTCGCCGAACAACTCGCCGAAGCAATGGAAATTTTGCAGCAGCCGAATGTATCACAGCAAGAGGCTGTCGCGGCGCTCGCCGAAGCAGCGCAGGAGATGAATGATCTTTCCGATGGCATGATGTCGGAGCAGGAACAGGCCTATCAAGCGGCTGCCAATTCGCTCGCCGGGTCCGATATGACGGCTGATCTGGCCGCCGCGCTCGAAAAACCCGACTTGAGCCAGACGGCTGAAGAACTGGACGATCTATCACAGGAACTCAGCGAATCCGAACCTTCGGAAGCTGAACAGCAAGATTTAGCGGAACGGCTGGAACAAGCCGCCGCCAATCTGCAAGAAAGTAATCCTGCCCTCGCCGAGAAACTCCGCGAAGCAGCACAAGCGTTACGTGAAGGGAATACCGAAGCGGCCTCTGAAGCGCTGCGCGAAGCCGCCGAGATGATGCGCGAACAACAAGAACAGCTCGAAAATTCAGCGTTGGCGCAGTCCGCCCAGCAGGCACAGGAACAGTTACAACAGAGCCAGCAAGAGATCGCTCAGGCGGGGCGCGAGCAATCTGAGGAGCAAGCGAACTCCGAAGCTCAGCAAAACGATAGTTCTCAGCAGCGCGAGCAGACAACCAGCCAGGAGACAACCAGCCAGCAGCAAACCGGCAGCCAACAAACCGCCGGTGAACAAAGTGACGCCGCACAGAGCAGCCAGTCAGAGCAGGGAGCCGCCGGAGAAGAGGGGCAGACAGGCGAAGGCCAACCGCAAGGCGCGGGCGAACCCGGTCAAAATGCCGGGCAGGGCCAAGAAGCCGGACAGGGAGCGGCAACGGAAGGTGAAGGCGAGGGAGCGCAGTCCACTTCAGGAGACTCAACGGGGCAATCTACCGGGCAGAGTCAGGCAGGCGCGGGCCAACCTGGAGAAAATGCGCAGGCGGGCAGCCAGGGTGGATCATCAGGATTGGCGGCGGGCGAAGGTGAAGGCGGCGCAGGAACCGATACCACCACCGGCACGCAAGGCGAATCTGGTCAGGGACAAATTTCCACCGACAATAATCCCGGTGAAGGCAGCCTGCAAGAATATGATCCGGCCAATGCATCCTCGACTATCGGCGGGCAAAGCGATAACACCATCGACGTGGGCGGACAGTCCACCGAGCCGGGCGAGGTGCCGCTGCAAGAAGGCGAATTCAGCGAGAATCCCGAAGGGGATGCCGCGCTCTCGTATACCAGCGTGTACGGCAGTTATCAGAACATCGTCAGCGATGCACTTGAAAGCGGGCGTATCCCGCTCGATCAGCGCGATGTCATTCACGATTATTTTACGTCTCTGGATCGTTAGGGCTTATCTCAGGGGGCAGGTCTGTGGATACCAGATCACGATTAGCGGGATTGGTGCTTGTTTTATGGGCAGCGTTTTTTCTAACCGGGTGTATCCAGCCGATCAGCGTCGCCAACCAGACCAAAACCGCTGAGGCACCTTTTATTACTCCCGGTGCGCCGCCGGTGCAGCAGATCCCCACGTC